>CADBNQ010000001.1 GCA_902796045.1 uncultured Lachnospiraceae bacterium
GCCTTGGTGATAGCCCCGCTGATCTTGCTGATGTTAAACTCGACGACTTTGCCGTCTCTTTTGACAACCTGGTACATAAAACATCTCCTCCTAAAATGTAATCAATCGTAATTGAATTCAAGGCTCGCCTGTCTTCCCGCAGGAGCGGTGCTGTCACGAGATCAGAGGCAGCAAAGAAGAAAAACGAACAGTACAAAGATAGCACGAAAGAGCAGAAAGGTCAATATCTGGTGCGTAAAAAATAAAAAGCCCTATATATTGTGTTTTGTGCAAATTATAGAAAACGACTTTATGTCATGAGCGTCAAATTATTCTTGACGTTCACTATAGATCAATCAACACCGCGAAGACCTGCCTCATCTACATAGGAGGCCATAATATCAAGATATCTTCGCATGCTGTTATCTGATGGGGCGGACAGCCCTTCAAAGGGTACGGTATCCCTGTCAGTGAATTTCTGCAGGAAATGCCGACGGGCTCCCCTGATCATCTGTCCGATCTGATGAAAGTCTTCCTCTTCGTGAAACTGTGCCACTACCGTGGTGCGAAACTCATAATCCACAGAGCTCTGCATCAGGAGGGAGATACTTTCATTCAGGGGAGTCAGAAAGGAGACAGGGTCATGGACGGCTGTTCCCGTTGTCAGGGCATATTTCCCGGGACTGTTTTTGATATCCATAGCCACATAATCCACCAGGCCGGCTTCGATGATCTCCTTTAAGCGCATGGGATGGAAGCCGTTGGTATCAAGCTTGACGGAAAAACCCATAGATCGTATCTTTTGAAGGAGTGATGGGAGTCCCGGGCTCAGACATGGCTCTCCTCCGGTGATGGCGGCACCGTCAAGAAGACCTCTTCTTTTTTCCAGAAAAGCCAGCAGTTCCTCTTCCTCCATCACCGGTTCCAGTTTACCGGAAGCCAGGTCAAAATTATGGCAGAAGGGGCAGCGGAAATCACAGCCTGAAAGAAATATCGTGCAGGCAACATGACCCGGATAATCCAGCAAGGTCATTTTCTGAAGTCCATATATCTTCATAATCTCTCCCATCCTAACAAAATCAATATTTTAAACAGCTGCCAGGATATGCATGTTCCTGAGCCCGCCGTCCTCGATACTGTCGTTGACCGACCAGGCATGCTTCTCAAGGTCGGTGCAGGACTGCCTGGTCAGCTTCTGGTCGTGAAGTCTTTCTATGATATCCGAAACGATGCCTTCGATCACACTCTGTTTCTCAGCTGCCATCTCTTTTTCATTATCAGATGTCAGCAGAAACTCCAGCAGTTCCGCTTCAATGGACAGATCAGGCAGGGCTCTCAGAGCTCTGAAGGACCATTTGTAATAAGGTCTGTAGGTCCGGTTGAGCAAAAAGATCACTGCGATGGCTGCCTGAGCGAATTCAAAGACTGCCAGCTGGGCAGCTCCCTCCTCACCATGCAGGAGGGAACGTCTGTAATTATACTGGCCTGACTGAGCCATGACCAGCAGATGGCCGGCCAGCTTCTTTCTGCGTACAGATTCCGGATAATAGAGAAGCCTCTCTCTCGCCTTGCTCAGGCTTCCCTCGTGATCAAAATACACCTGGCCGTTGACTGTCTCTGCCAGAGAATACTCAGGAACCGTCAGCCACTGCTTTTCAGTCAGTTTTCCGTCCGGAGTCCCTGTTTTATCCATGAGGAAATCTGACAGCCTGATCACGCCATGTCTGGCTCCGCCGACAGGGCTGACCAGATTCCGCCTGATGCCCATGTATTCATCAGGAAGCTTTGCATAGGCTCTCTCCAGCAAAAATGCTGTCCGCCGGTCCACCAGGTCTTCTCCCGGAAGCATAATACAAAAGCCGGGTTCAAAATCATGGTCCTCTGAGACAGCATCGTCATATCCGAAGCACTCAGATCCGGACCCGAAAAGGCCGGCTGCCAGAAAGGGGAGAACTTCCGGAAACTGCGTCAACAGCATTGCTTTGCCATATTGTTCATAATAAGCCCTTGACAGGGCCAGTCCTTTTATATGTTTATCTTCTCTGTACATAATTGTTCATTCTGATTTGCTTTGTCTGATTATCTCTTCTGCCCTGTCCAGAAGCTCTTTGCTGTACAGGAAATATCCATAATAATCGAATGTTGGAGCACATTTTTCACAGACAAAGGCATAGTAGCCATCTCTTGGCAGGTCTGATCTGTCAAGGAAGCCTCTGGCCTCTTCCAGTAAGGCACAGATTTTACTATCTCCCTGCTCCAGGCCAAGCTCTGCTTCAACCAGATTGGCCTGGTTCAGACAGGTGATGGCCTGTTCAAGAGCACCGTTCGTGACCTGGTCCATCTGCTCCATGGCCTGTCCATAAAACTGGCTGGCTTCCGAAAAACGCCCGAGAGCAGCACAGGCAAGCCCCATATTGTTATAGAGGCCTCCTAGAAGATCGGGCCTGGTATATTCGCTTGACTCATAGATGGCACGGGCTTTCTCAAAGAATGTCATGGCAAGGGCATTGTCACCGAAGGCACTGCAGGCAGTGGCGATATTGACATAGGTGGTTCCCCCGCTGAGAGATTCTGTCATGGAAAGGGCAGACAGAAGAGACTCTGCCTCTTTCCCGTACCGGTAAGCCTTCTCTTTGTCGGCCATCTTGCGGTAATAGCCGACCAGTTCATTGCAGATGAGGAGCTGTCCCTTTCTGTCATGTCCCAGTCCGGCCTCTTCCAGCCAGTATAAAAGATGGCGTTCTGCTTCCTCGTAGTCCTTCCGCCCCATGTACTCATCCATCCTGCGTAGGATCCGCTGGATGGGAACAGGGATGACCTCCGGGGTCACACCGTAAGGATCGCCGCTTAGAAGGCATCGGGGTTCTTCATAATCCTCTGCTTTTAAGATCCTGTTCTGTCTTTTCATATCTTCTGTCACCTGCCTGTCCGCAGGGAAAATCTGTAACCGGTCCTTGAGAAATAGTTTTCTCCCGCTCGTAGAATTCCACCTGGAAAATGCGGCTTATTCACACTATCAGGATAGAACTGCGTCTCAAAGCAGACCGCATCCCTGGCCTGATAGCAGGCTCCGCCCTTTCCCGGCTCGTGATTCAGATAATTCGCTGTGTAGAGCTGGAGGCCGGGGAGGTCTGTGCTGACTGTCATCTCAATCCCTGTCTCCGGGCAGTAGATCCTGGCAGCCTGTCGGTAGCCTTCTCCCCTGATGATATAATTATGATCGTATCCGTTTCCATAAAGCAGCGGCTGGTAATCAAGATCAATATCCTTTCCCAGCGCCTTTTCCTCCCTGAAGTCCATCGGGGTCCCTTCCAGTTCAAGGAAAGAGCCTGTAGGCAGAGAAAAAGCATCCGTCTCAGTAATCCGGTCGGCTTCCACCATCACCCTCTGGGATAAAACAGAACCGCTGTCGTGACCGGCCAGATTAAAATAGCTGTGATTGGTTAGATTGACAGGGGTATCACTGTCACATCGGGCCCTGTAAGTAATCAGCAATGTATTGTCCGGGGTCAGTGCATAGGTGACAATGACACGAAGAAAGCCCGGAAATCCCTGATCGCCATCAGGACTGTCAAGAGCAAAGGATACTGAACTGTCACTCTCCTGCCTGCTTTCCCACAGACGATGCACATAGAAATCTCTTCCTCCGTGCAGGGTATTGGGGCCACTGTTGACTGTAAGCTGATAATCCCTGCCTCCAAGTCTGAATCGCCCGGCTCCGATCCGGTTGGCCACACGTCCTACGGTTCCTCCCATAGACTCCTCTCCCTGCTCGTAACCACGGACATCATCGTAGCCCAGTACCAGGTCGCGGGGAACTCCCTCTCTGTCTCTAACCAGGAGCTTTACAAGACTTGCGCCGTAATCAGTCACTGCCGCTTCCATCCCCCGGTCATTCTTTATGATGTACAAGCCGGCCTCCCTGCCGCCTGAAGTCCTGCCGAAACTACGTTTCATGCTTATCCTCCCAA
>CADBNQ010000002.1 GCA_902796045.1 uncultured Lachnospiraceae bacterium
ACCAGCAGCTGGCTGAGAGATTCAACAAGTCCGGTTCCTTCAACAGCTTTCTCTCTGTGGAGGAGAAGGAGTGGCTGGATCAGCACGGCACGATCCGTGTGGGTTACAGAGCTGATTTCCTGCCATACTGTGGTCTGGACCCGGAGTCTCATACGCTGAAGGGTGCCCTCTCGGATTTCCTTTTCTTTGCGGCAAATTGTGAAAAGAATGCCAGGCTCAGTTTCGAGCCCAGGGCTTTTAAGACGACGGAAGATGCCCTGAAAGCCCTGGCTGAGGGGCAGATAGACTGTCTGTTCCCCATCAATCTCAGTGCTTACGATGGTGAGAAGCTGGGCGTGATCATCACAGACCCCTTTGTCCGGACGGAGATGTATGCTGTAGTCCGGGCGGCAGACCACCAGGGGATTTCTCCGGACCGGGAGATGACGGCAGCTGTCTTAAAGAAACACCCCAGCCATGAGGCCTTTCTCAAGGATCATTTTCCTAACTGGAAGATCATGTATTTTGACAGCAATAAAGAGAACTTTGAGGCAGTGGCCTCCGGTGTGGTGGACTGTACGCTGGTGAGCAATTACAGGATCAACCGGGTCAGCGACCTTTGCAGCAAATATAATCTGGCGACCCTGGCTACCGGTGAGAGTATGGATCTGTCTTTTGCTACCAGGAGGGAGGAGGACTGTCTGTACTCGATCCTAAACAAGGTCATCCGCCTGATACCGGATACAAGGATCAACTCTTCGCTGACCAACCACGGTTTCAGGGATGACAAGGTCACTTTTATTGATTTCCTCAGAGATAACCTGGTGTATTTTATCGCCAGTGTCTCTCTCGTTGCCGTGATTTTTCTCCTGCTCGTCCTGAGGAATAAGCAGGTTGAGGAAAAAGCGGCTGAAGGCCGTCAGATTATCTCCGAAGCAGAGCGTGACTCTCTGACCAGCCTGTATAACTGGAATTTCTTCCTTGTCTATGCCAACCGTCTCTACCGTGACCATCCGGAAAAGCATATGGATGCGGTTGTCATGAATCTTGACCGTTTTCATTCTGTCAATGCCCTACATGGCTGGGATTTTGGTGACCTGGTCCTGAAAGAACTTGGCAGGGAGATCCAGAGCTTTATTGATGGGACAGAGGGGATCGCCTGCCGCTTTGTGGCAGATCGCTTTGACCTCTACTGTCTCCATCGGGATGACTGGGAAGCACAGCTTTACCGCTTCCAGTCCAGGATAGACAGCCTCTTTCACAGTGCCAACATCCGTCTGCGCATGGGGATTAAGCCCTGGCAGGAAGGGATGGAACCTGTTATGCAGTTTGACCTGGCCCGGACGGCCTGCAATAAGGCAAGAAATGATTACGAGAGCAGGTTCATGGTTTATGATGAGGCCATGGGGCAGAAAGAAGAACGTGACCAGAGGCTGTTAAATGACTTTATCCCCGCTCTGGAGCAGGGGCAGATCGAAGTCTACTACCAGCCCAAATACCGGATACAGACAGACAGGCCTGTCTTATCCAGTGCGGAGGCCCTTGTCCGCTGGCATCATCCGGAGCTTGGGCTGATTTCCCCTGGTGATTTCATCCCTCTGTTTGAGCGGAGCGGGCTGATCAGCAGACTGGACAAGTATGTCTGGAGAAAGGCTGCCGGGCAGATTGCTGACTGGAGGGATACAATGGGCATGACACTTCCCGTGTCTGTCAACCTGTCCCGTGTGGATGTATTTGATCCCGACCTGGCCAATATCCTGGACGGGCTTGTGAAGGAGCACGGGCTGACCAGAAAAGACATCAAGCTGGAAGTGACAGAGTCCGCCTACACAGACAACGCCGACCAGCTGATCCAGGCTGTCGAGCAGCTTCGCAGAAAGGGCTATGAGATCGAGATGGACGATTTCGGTTCCGGATACTCGTCTCTCAATATGCTCTCCTCCATGCCGGTCGATATACTGAAGATGGATATTGCCTTTATCCGCAACATTGAGAATAATGAGAGGGATCTACTCCTGGTGGAGCTTGTCGTCGATATTGCACGCAATCTCAAAGTTCCCGTTATTGCAGAAGGCGTTGAGACTGAAAAACAGCTGGAGCTGCTCAAGGCTGCCGGATGTGATCTGGTGCAGGGCTACTATTTCTCGCCCCCGCTTCCGGCTGATGAATTTGAAGATAAGATTTTGAAAGGAACCAGATAGAATTATGGAAAAGAGACCCTTTGTCACAAAAGAGAAGCTGGAAGAGATTACCTTGAAGTACCCTACCCCATTTCACCTGTATGATGAGAAAGGTATCCGGCAGACAGCCAGAGACCTCTATGAGGCTTTCTCCTGGAACAAGGGTTTTAAAGAGTTTTTTGCAGTAAAGGCTACCCCGACACCCGCTATCCTGAAGATCCTGAAGGAGGAAGGATGCGGAGTGGACTGTTCTTCTCTGACTGAGCTGATGATGAGTGAACGATGCGGCTTTAACGATGGCCAGTCGATCATGTTTTCATCCAATGAGACACCGGCCGAGGAGTTTATCCTGGCAAAGAAGCTGGGGGCCATCATCAACCTGGATGATATTACCCACATCGATTTTCTGAAGGACGTCTGCGGAGGGATCCCGGAGAGGATCTGCTGCCGTTACAATCCCGGGGGATTCTTCTCCCTTGGCACAGATATCATGGACAATCCCGGAGATGCCAAGTACGGTATGACAAAGCCCCAGCTTTTTGAAGCCTTTAAACGGCTGAAAGCGGAAGGAGTAAAAGAGTTCGGCATCCATTCCTTCCTGGCAAGCAACACGGTCTCTAACGACTATTATCCGGTCCTGGCCTCCATCATGTTCAGCCTGGCGGCAGAACTGAAAGAAGCTCTGGATGTGAACATCACCTTTGTCAACCTTTCCGGCGGCATAGGGATCCCCTACAAACCTGACCAGGAGCCGAACGACATCTTTGCCATCGGCCGGGGAGTCAGGGAGGCTTATGAACAGATTCTGATCCCTGCGGACATGGGGGATGTCAGCATCTACACGGAGCTTGGCCGCTATATGCTTGCCCCCCACGGTCATCTGGTGGTGAGAGCCATCCATGAAAAGCATATCTATAAGGAATACATCGGTGTGGACGCCTGTGCCGCCAACCTGATGCGGCCGGCCATGTACGGCGCATACCACCATGTCACTGTCATGGGCAAGGAGGACGCCCCCTGCGATCATACCTACGACGTGGTAGGAAACCTCTGTGAGAACAATGACAAGTTTGCCATAGACCGACCCCTGCCCCGGATCGACATCGGGGACCTCCTGGTCATCCACGACT
>CADBNQ010000003.1 GCA_902796045.1 uncultured Lachnospiraceae bacterium
CCGTGGTATGGGTGCCTGCTGCGTATCCGGATGCGGCGACATCAATATGGACGAGGAGAACAAGAAGTTTACATTAGGCGGCAAAGAGTATCATGAAGGCGATGTGATCTCCTTTGATGGTTCCACAGGATGCATCTATGACGGTGCCATCCCGACCGTAGACGCACAGATCGCCGGTGAGTTCGGCCGCATCATGGACTGGGCAGACCAGTACAGGAAGCTGAAAGTTCGTACCAATGCTGATACACCGCAGGATGCCAAGAGCCTGATACTTTTTATCTCTTATCCAGAATGATTTAATATGGACAGGTTTACTATGAAGGGGTGTGTAGATATATGGCAAAGACTATTCAAAAGAACCAATCTATTCTGGGCTTATTAGAAACAAGCAGTTCTTTGCAGGGAGCAGAGGAGGAGACCTACAGGAAGCTTTATGAACAGGGGACTCTGAGAAGGTATGATAAGGGGGAGTCTGTCCTCCATGCCAAAAAGCAGGCAGACTATGTATGCTTTCTGATGTCCGGAAAGGTCATCGAGTATAATATGACCCTCCAGGGGAAAAGAAAGATCCTGTTTGTATTAGGAAAGGGGGCTCTGCTTAATGATTATATATTTACCCGGCATGCTCCTGCGATTTACTGTGATGCCATTGAAGTCTCTACAATCCTTCAGATTCCCAATGAACGATTCGTCGAGATCCTGAGAGGGGATTGTTCCCTCTGTCTTGCGCTCATGAGGGACCAGGAGAAGAAGTATCAGCGGCTGATCCACCAGCTGAAAAACAGTGTGGGAAATATCAATATGGACCGCAAGATCGCGGCCAAGCTGTGGAAGCTGGGCAGAGACTTCGGCATTCCCAGAGGGAATGGGACAGAGATCGATATCAATATGAGCGTGACCCTGCTGGCGGATATGCTGGGGACTTCCCGGGAGAACACTTCCAGATTGCTGAAGAACATGATGGCTCAGGGATTGATCCGGCATGAGAAAAAGAGGATAGTCATCTGCGATATGACAAGATTGTCTCATTATTATAAAACAGGGGATAGGAGAGTATAATTATAATCGGCTGCATACCTGATTCCGTGACAAACGTCACGGAATTTTTTTGTTGCTTCTGATAAAATATTGTTGTCGCGCATAGATGCTTATTATAAGAATGGGAGTAAACTATGAAAAAAGTACAGTCAACCTGTAATTTCTGTGCGATTGATTGTAACCTGGACTTTTATGTGGAGGACGGGCGTATCGTTAAGACCGTACCTACCAAAGGTTATCCGGTTAATGATGGATTCTCCTGCATCAAGGGGCTTTCGCTTAGCAAGCAGCAGACGACAGTGAAACCTGACAGCCTGCCGAAGATCCGCCAGAAGGACGGATCCATGAAGGAAGTTTCCTGGGAGGAGGGTTTTAAGCATGTGGCGGATAAGCTGAAAGACCTTCAGGAAAAGTACGGGAGAGAGAGCGTTGCAGGAATCAGTACGGGCCAGCTGACGCTGGAGGAATTTGCGATTTTTGGCCATGTGATGAGGAACTATCTGCAGACGAATGTTGATGGGAATACCAGACTTTGTATGGCGACAGCAGCAGTAGCACACAAACAGACTTTGGGCTTCGATGCACCTGGCTATACACTCCAGGATCTTGAACTGTCCGATACGATCATTTTTATCGGTGCCAATCCTGTCGTTGCCCATCCCATCGTCTGGGGAAGGGTTCGCAACAACCAGGTTCCGGGACATAAGATCGTTGTGATCGATCCGAGGAGATCCGAGACAGCTATGAACGCAGATTACTGGTATGGACTAAAACCCAGGACTGATCTGGTGCTTTTCTACACCATAGCCCATATCCTGGTTGAAAACGACTGGGTGGACCATGACTTTATCGACAGGAGCACGAATGGTTATGAAGATTTTGCAGCCTTTGTAAAGGATTATACGGTGGAGAAGGGGGCCGAGGTGACTGGCCTGTCTCAGGAGGATATCCGGGAACTGGCAGACCTGATTCATAAAGGGAAAGCAGTCTCTTTCTGGTGGACCATGGGAGTGAATCAGGGTTATGAGGCAGTCCGGACCGCCCAGGCTATCATGAATCTGGCTTTGATGACCGGAAATGTGGGGAGACCTGGTACCGGGGGTAATTCCATCACCGGTCAGTGCAATGCCATGGGTTCCCGTGTCTTCAGCAATACCACCTGCCTGCCGGGAGGAGGAGATTTCGCTGATCCTGCAGAGAGAAAGCGGGTTGCGGATATCGTAGGGATCTCTGAGGACCTGATCGCTAAAAAACCGACCATACCATATAACAAGATCATCGAAGGGATCAACGAGGGATCGATAAAAGGCCTCTGGATCCTGTGTACGAATCCAAGGCACAGCTGGACAAACAATGAGACATTTGCTCAGGCTGTCAAGAAGCTGGAATTATTTGTGGTCCAGGATATTTACGATACGATAGAAAGTGCCGAGGAGGCGACTGTCTACCTTCCCGTGGTGCCGGGGATTAAGAAAGCAGGTACCTATATCAATCTGGAGCGCCGTATGTCCGCTATGCGGCCGGTACTTCCCAGAGGAAAGAACGAGATCTCTGATTATGAGTGTATCCTGGGAGTGGCGAAAGCCCTTGGCATGGGGCCGGCCATCGAGCGCTGGGAGACACCGGAGCAATGTTTTAATCTGCTGAGGGAGCTTTCCAGAGGGAAGCCCTGTGACTTTACTGGTGTGAAGTGGGATGATCTGACAGATTCTAAAGGACGGCAGTGGCCATATCCGGAAGGGCGGGAAGCAGAATACGCTGACGACCAGAGAAGGCTTTATGAGGACGGGATCTTCTTTACACCTGACGGAAAAGCAAGGTTCCTCTTTGAAGAGCCGCTTCCTAATCCCTTCGTACCGGATGAGAAGTTCCCGGTTGTGTTCAATACAGGAAGAGGCACCGTGGGACAGTGGCATACACAGAGCCGGACCAAAGAGGTGAAGTTCGTAGAGGATGTCAGCGTAAAGAAGGCCTACCTGTTTATGAACAAAGACCAGGCTGCGGAGAATGACATCCGGGAAGGAGATCAGATCCGGGTTTACTCTGTCAACGGACAGAATGCGGACTTTATGGTGAAAGTGACGCCGAATGTTCCTTACAATCAGCTGTACGCACCGATTCATTATATCGAGTGCAACAAGCTGACACCGTCCAATTATGATAAATATTCCAAAGAGCCGAATTATAAAGGTGCAACCTGTCGTTTTGAAAAGATTGCGGATGCCGGTCCAGGCATATCCTGATTGAGCAAGGAGGAGAGAGACTATGTATAGAATCCGAATTGACCGCAGCCGCTGTATTGGATGCCTTACCTGTGTGACAGCCTGTGTAGTAAGCCATGAAACCGAGAGCGGGGACGCAAGAAACCGGGTGGTGATTGACAGTGAGACACAGCCGTCTCCGATCTTTTGCAGACATTGCAACCATCCTGAGTGTGTCTACACCTGCATGACGGGAGCCATGAAGAAGAATCCGGAAACAGGTTATGTGACTTATGACAAGGAGCAGTGCGCAAGCTGCTATATGTGTGTCATGTCATGTCCTTACGGCATATTGAAACCTGACAGCATTAGTTATCGGGAGATCATGAAATGCAATATGTGCGTTCACCGGAGTCCCGATGGCAAAACAGCCAGGCCCATGTGTGTGGAGAAATGTCCCATGCATGCGATCACATTGGAGGAGGTGCGCCTATGAGATATGTAGTGATTGGATCTTCTGCCGCTGGTGTAAATGCAGTAAGGGAGCTTAGAAAAAGGGATAAAGAGGGAAAAATCATCCTGATCTCCAAGGATAAGGATATCTACTCCCGGTGCATTCTCCATGAATATCTGGCAGGGAAGAGAAATATTGAAAGACTTAGATTTGTAGAACATGATTTTGAAGCGCTCTACGATGTAGAATGGATGAAAGGACGGGAAGCGGTCGGCCTTGACCGGGAAGCTAAAAAGGTACTGCTGGATCAGGGAGATGCGGTCTCCTATGATAAGCTGCTGATCGCCACAGGCTCCCACACTTTTTTCCCGCCGATTAAAAATATGGCCGGGGCAAAGAATATGATCGGTTTCCGCAATATCGATGATATTGAGGTGCTTAAGGATGTGGCCCGGGAGGTGATCGCCTCAGGCGGTAAAAAGAAGATAGTGGTCCTGGGATCCGGCCTGGTCGGCATAGACTGTGCCACAGGTTTTCTGGAGCTGGGCATCAAGGTGACCCTGTGTGACTTTGCAGGCTGGCTTCTGAATAAACAGCTGGACCAGCGAGCTGCGCAGACCTACATCGATGCTTTCAGGGCAGCAGGAGTCGACCAGTATTACGGCGTTGGGGTCAACGAAGTGATCAGGAATGACAAGGACGAGATCACTACAGTCGTTCTGAGTGATGGAACGGAGCTTGCCTGTGATTTCTTTGTCGTGACTGCCGGCGTGCGGTCCAATGTGGAGTTCCTGGCAGACAGCGGCCTGGAGCTTTCCCGCTTCGGCCTGGTCTACGA
>CADBNQ010000004.1 GCA_902796045.1 uncultured Lachnospiraceae bacterium
GCCTCACTTGGGATCCCGAGTTTTCTTACTCTGATCTCCATCATACTGGGGGGCAAGCTTTATGGGATCCTGGGCATCTTTCTGGCAATCCCTGTAGTGTCCATACTGCTGGATCTCTATAATGACAGCCTCCTGCCCTGGCTGGAGGGGAAAAGAAAAAAAGCGGAGGAAGAGGATCTGCAGGAAACTGCAGATCCGTGATCCTCCGCCCTCCCTCAGGATGAAAGGCCTGGGGGGTGACGTCCCTCTGGGGACTTTGTTACTTTAAGAGATCAACCACCTTGCTGTGGACTTCTTTTTTCAGGAAAATCCGTGCCAGAGAGTCTTCGTAGGGCGGATAGGCCACCCCGAATTCTGTGACGATACCGGTGATCAGGTCGGCGTCTGTGACATCAAAAGCGGGATTGTAGACCTTGACTCCTTCAGGTGCCATAGGCTGCTTATACCACATGGCTGTCACTTCCTCGGCTTTCCTCTGCTCGATAACGATGCCGTCACCTCCGCCGATACTCATATCGATGGTTGAGGTGGGGGCGCAGACGTAGAAAGGAACATTGTACCTTCGCGCTGCCAGAGCGACCATGGAGGTCCCGATCTTATTGGCTGTATCCCCGTTTCTGGCAACACGGTCACAGCCTACAAAGACCGCATTGATCTTTCCCTGACGCATGAGGGAGGCGGACATGTTGTCACAGAGCACTGTGACATCCATGCCTGCGCTGCTGAGCTCGAAACTGGTAAGCCTTGCGCCCTGCAGAAGAGGCCTGGTCTCATCACAGTAGATCTTAAAGTCGTAACCTTCCTCCTTACCAAGATACATGGGGGCAGTTGCGGTTCCGTAGCGTACAGTTGCCAGCTGTCCTGCATTGCAGTGGGTCAGGAGGCCATCTCCCGGATTGACCAGAGCCAGGCCGTTTTTGCCGATGGCACGGCAGACATTGATATCTTCTTCCCGGATGGCCAGGGCCTCATCGTGGAGAGCTTCCACTATACGGGCAACCGGCTGTCCCTTCATCCTTATCACAAGCTGCTCCATTCGCTTTAGAGCCCAGGACAGGTTGACTGCGGTGGGCCTGGAGGAGTTGAGGTAATCAGAAGCCTCTTTAAACTTCTGACAGAATGTATCGTAATCGTCTGTGCTGATCTGCCTGGCCGCCAGGTATATGCCGATCGCGGCGGCCACGCCTATGGCAGGAGCGCCCCTGACCTTCAGCAGATAGATGGCATCCCAGATCTCTTTCTGTTCGGTCAGTGCCAGCATCTCAATGTGGTTTGGAAGGCGGGTCTGGTCGATGATCACCAGAGCATGGCGGCTGTCATCCAGAGCCACCGTGTCATAATTAAGAATATTGTTATCTGCCATCATTTCTGTATTCCTCCTTTATCCGGCTGCTGTCCGTAAGTCTGAAAGCGGCCAGCCATCCGTTCCATCTCTTTCTCATCCAGGATCACCGGTGTGCCGATGGATGAGGCCATGACATATACCTTTGCGCAAAATTCAATCTGCTGGGCGATATCAAAAGCCCTGAGAAGGGAGTCCGCCCCTGTGATCAGTCCGTGGTTGGCCATCAGCGCGGCATACCGTCCCTCCATCGCCCGGAAGGTGTTCTCTGCCAGCTCTCTGGTTCCGAAAGAAGCGTAGTCACCGCATCGGACATTTTTACCTGCAAAAGCCACCAGATAGCTGGAGGCAGGCAGCTCCATCCTGTTGGTGGCCAGGACAGTGCAGTAGGTACTGTGGGTGTGTACCACGGCTCTGATATCAGACCGGTTCTCATAGAATATCCGGTGAAGCTCTACTTCGCTGGATGGCCTGCGGCTCCCGTCGATGACATGGCCTGCCATATTGAGCACAACGACATCCTCTGCCTCCATCTCAAAATAATCGATGCCGCTGGGTGTGATGGCAAAGGCTTCCGCCTCCGGAATATATACGCTGATATTCCCGCCTGTTCCGACGGTGAGCCCGGAAGTGATCAGCTTTCTGGAATAAGTGACAATCTCCCGGCGAACCTCTTCAAGCATCATAAGTCTTTCCCTCCTTCATCAGTCAGATACTGTGACTGAAGTCTTCTGATCTCCCCTTTCATCTGTTCCACGACCTCATCCGGGCCGACAATCCTTATGCCCGGTCCCAATGCTATGATCCATCCGAGAAACTGGCTGCTGACAGCAACAGTAACCGTCGTCCGGAAATGATCCCTGTCGGCGGGAATGATGATGATATCCTTGCCAAACCGGTCAATCAGGATACCGACCATGTCATTGGCCCCTTCCAGGGTGACTGCCATCTCTTTGCCGCCGAACATGCCAAACAGGCTTTTGGTGTATCTGGGGAGACTGAACTTTCTGAATGCCTGGATGCCCAGTCTTTTCTCCTTCATAACAGACATCTGGACCATCTTGTCCACCCTGTAGTGCTTGATCTTGCCGGTCTCGGCATCAAAAGCGACGAGATAGTAGTTCTCATCATCCCACATCAGGTTCCAGGGACTGACCACATACCAGCCGCCGTCTCTGCGCAGCTCCATCTCCTTTTTCAGATTCCAGCGGAAATAGCGGAAGCGGATCTGCCGGTCACTGTTGATGGCCTCATGGATCATGTCCACATTATAAAAGATCCTTTCATTGACAGACTTGATCCTGCCGGTGATGGTCACCTGCCTGTGAAGCTGTTTGGCCTGGTGGACGCTGACAAGGCTTTCGAGCTTTTTGATCAGCTGATCCGACTTCTTATCAGTGATGAACTTTGAGGACTGAACGGAGTCCACCAGAAGCTTCAGCTCCGGAAGCTCAAACTCTCTGGAGGCCAGATAATAGTAGCATGTCCGGTCCCTCTTTTCGCTCATGATCTCAAAGCCGTAGCGAATCAGCTCATCAAAATCCAGATAGAGTGTCTTGCGGTCTGCATGAACTTCGTAAGCAGCCAGCTTTGATGTGATCTCTGCCAGGGTGAGACCATGATCTTCATCTGTTTCTTCCATAAAAATTCTGGCAAGGTACAGCATTTTTAACTTCTGGTTCGCACCTTTGGCCATGCGGGGGTCCTCCTCATAGTTTGTGGAAAGTAATCATTAACATGATATCATAAGCCGGGGGAGAAGTAAATAAAAGGCAGGGCTGCCTGAGCGGCAGAGATTGAAAAAAACACTTGTATAAAGGCCTGTGATAGGTTACAATACAGAATGCGCTCCCCTCTCTGGATTGAGGGATAACAGGAGTATGATAAAACGGGAAAGAGTGGTACCATGCCGGAAGAAAAATATATGAGACGTGCTGCAGAGCTGGCTTTAAAAGGCAGCGGCCGTGTTAATCCCAATCCCATGGTGGGGGCAGTGATTGTAAAGGATGGCCGGATCCTTGGTGAGGGATACCATGAGCGCTATGGAGATCTCCATGCAGAGCGCAACGCGATTGCCCATGCAAAAAGCCTGGGTCATGATATTGCCGGAAGTACGATCTATGTGACACTGGAGCCCTGCAGCCATTATGGCAAGCAGCCGCCCTGCGCGCTGGCCTTAATTGAAGAGAAGATCGCGAGAGTGGTCGTAGGGTCCGATGATCCCAATCCCCTTGTCTGCGGCAGGGGCTGCCAGATGCTTCGGGAAAAGGGGATCGAAGTAGTCACTCACTTCCTCAGAGAAGAGTGTGATGCGATCAATGAAGTCTTTTTCCATTATATACAGACGAAAACCCCTTATGTAGCCATGAAATATGCCATGACCATGGACGGGAAGATTGCCTGCTATACAGGAGATTCCAAATGGGTTTCGGGAGAAGAATCGAGAAACCATGTCCAGAAGCTCCGCAATCACTACAGGGGGATCATGGTTGGGATCGGGACGGTTCTGGCGGATGATCCCATGCTCAGCTGTCGGATGGAAGGAGGCAGAGACCCGATCCGGATCATCTGTGATGACTATCTGCGGATCCCTGTCAGTTCCCGCCTGGTCGCTTCAGCCAAAGAACAGCCCCTGATCGTCGCCTGCCTGCAGGGGACAGACAGGACTTTTACGGAACGTAAGGCTGCTCTGGAGGAGGCCGGGGTTCAGGTGATCCCTGTCCCGGGAGGACCCGGAGGGTCGGTCGATCTGAGACAGCTTATGAGAGAACTGGGAGAAAGGGAGATCGACGGTATTTTGCTGGAAGGCGGCGGGACTCTGAATGAAAGTGCTCTGAGAGCGGGGATCGTACAGAAGGTCTACTGCTATATGGCTCCGAAGATTTTCGGAGGCAGGGATGCCAGGACCCCTGTGGAAGGCCGGGGACAGTCTCTGGCAGCAGAAGCCTGGCGGCTTGAGAGGACCGGCATGCAGACCTTTGGAGATGATATTCTGCTGGAGTGCAGAGTTGTAAAAGAGGAAGAGGAATGTTTACAGGAATCATAGAAGAGGTAGGAGTGATCAGGAGCATCCGTATGGGTGCCAACTCTGCAGTGATCACGATCCAGGCTGACAAGGTGATGGAGGATATCCACATCGGTGACAGCATCTCCATGAATGGAGTATGCCTTACAGTCACATCTTTTGACGAGCACAGTTACAGTGTGGACATCATGCATGAATCTCTGAAGAGGACAAATCTCGGCCTGATGAAGAGTGGCAGCCGGGTCAATCTGGAGAGAGCCATGCCCGCATACGGACGGTTTGGCGGGCATATAGTGGCAGGCCATGTGGATGGCACCGGCAGGATCACCTCCATGAAAAAGGATGACAATGCTGTCTGGATCCATATTGATACAGAGCCATCAGTACTGAAGTATATCGTCGAGAAGGGGTCGATAGCCATTGACGGCATCAGCCTGACGGTGGCAGCAGTGGATGACCGCAGCTTTTCGGTCTCCGTCATTCCCCATACGGGAGCCAATACCACCCTGCTTGATAAGAGACCGGGGGAGACGGTGAATCTGGAGACAGATATGATCGGGAAATATGTTGAGAAGCTTCTGGCGTTCCGGGAGGAGGAAGAAGACAGCAGCCCGTCCCGTATTACAATGGAATTCCTTGCGAAAAACGGATTCTGATCTTAGAGGCGAATATGATACTGACAGGAGGATGGAATGAATGCGTCAATTTCAATTTCACACTATCGAAGAGGCCATTGAAGACTTTAAGCTTGGCAGGATGGTGATCATCGTAGATGAGGGCTATGAGGAAAATGATGGAGCCCTGGCGGTGGCCGGTGAGTACGCCACTCCTGAAGCGATGAATTTTATGCTGACTTATGGCAGAGGGCTTCAGACTATGCCTATATCAGAAGATATCGCAAAAAAGATTGGTGTAGAGGAGCTGATCTGGGAGAACAGGGAGAGAAATCCTTCCAGTGCCACGGTCTCCATCGACTGTGTGGACAGTCTTGTCGGTGTGTCGGCGGCTGACAGGTCAAAAACTGTCATGACTGCCTGCAGGTCTGATGTGTCACCCATCAGCTTCAGGAGGCCGGGCAGTATGTTTCCCAAAGTTGCCCTGAAAGGCGGGGTGATGAAACGTGCCGGATTTACCGAAGCCACCGTTGACCTGGCAGTGATGGCGGGATTAAAAGCAGCAGGTGTGCGCTGCGGCATCCTGGATGAGGACGGGGCAGTAGCCCGTGTTCCCAAACTCATGGAGTTCGCCAGGGAGCACCATCTTAAGGTCATCACCATAGCGGATATGATTAAGTATCGGCGGAGAACAGAAAGCTTCGTCAGCTGTGAAGCGGATACCATATTTCCTACAAAATACGGGCAGTTCCGCATACGGGGCTATGTCAACAAATTAAATGGTGAGCATCATGTAGCGATCTATAAAGGAGACATCTTTGACGGAAAGCCGGTCCTGTGCAGAATCCATTCGGAATGCCTGACAGGAGATGCCCTGGGATCAAGACGCTGTGACTGCGGTCAGCAGTATGCCGCAGCGATGAATATGATTGAGAAGGAAGGCAGAGGTCTTCTGCTTTATATGCGTCAGGAAGGGCGTGGGATCGGTCTGATCAACAAGCTGAAGGCTTACGTCCTCCAGGAGAGGGGCATGGATACAGTTGAGGCAAATATTGCGCTGGGATTCCCGGAGGACCTGAGGGATTATGGTATCGGTGCCCAGATCCTTGCAGATATGGGCGTGAAGGAACTCCGCCTGATGACGAACAACCCGGCAAAAGTTGTCGGTCTTTCCGGATACGGAATCGAGATCATAGAGAGAGTGCCCATTGTCATGGAGGCTCATGATGACGACCGGCGATATCTTAAGACAAAACAGGAAAAGATGGGTCATTACACCTGGTATGAATAAATAAAAATGTTAATAATACAGGAGGTATAAAAACATGGCAAATGTATTCGAAGGAAGAGTTGTAGGCGGAGAAGAGAAGATTGGTATCGTATGTGCCAGATTTAATGAGTTTATTGTGTCCAAGCTTCTGGGCGGTGCCCTTGACGGTCTGGTAAGGCATGGGGTCAAAGAGGAGAACATTGATGTGGCATGGGTGCCGGGATGTTTTGAGATACCGCTGATCTGCCAGAAGATGGTGGACTCAGGAAAGTATGATGCTGTGATCGCTCTCGGAACCGTGATCCGCGGATCAACCACCCACTATGATTATGTCTGCAATGAGGTGTCAAAAGGCGTAGCCCAGGTGAGCCTGAAGTCCAATATCCCGGTGATGTTCGGCATCCTCACTACAGAGAACATCGAGCAGGCTATTGAGCGCGCAGGAACCAAGGCTGGCAATAAGGGTTATGACTGCGCCCTCGGTGCTATTGAAATGATCAACCTGATAAAGGAAATTGACGGATAGAAATATTCGCATGATACTATAAAAGATAAACAGGAGGTATTACTATTATGGCATTACAGGTTACAAAAAAGACACTGATTGGTGAGATGCTCCAGCAGGATATGGGGATTGCCGCTATCCTTATGGCATCAGGCATGCATTGTGTAGGCTGTCCCGCTTCTCAGATGGAGAGTCTTGAGGAAGCATGCATGGTTCATGGGATGAATGCAGATGAGGTTTTAGCATCCATCAATGAATATCTTGAGGGCAAATAAAAAAACCCTTCCTGAACGAGGCTGTTGCATTAAAGTGGCAGCCTCTTTGCTTTATAAAAACAGCAGCCACATAATCTATGATCTATACAGGGAGGAGACGGAAGATGGAAAAGTATAAAAAGATTATTCCGCTGGCAGTGCTGGTTTCGGTCCTTATTTGTCTGGGCGCTTTTTTCAGTGTCAGGCATGATGAAGAAAGCAGCAAGGAAAGCGGGAAACGTCGTCTTGTTATTATTGATACCGACACAGGAGCAGATGATGCCGCCGCCATTATACTGGCAGCAAAAAATCCTGATATAGACATTCTGGGGGTCACTGTTCTGCTGGGAAATGTTGACCTGGAGCAGTCGACAAAGAATGCCCTCATGGCCCTGGAGGCTGCCGGGTGCAAGGCACCTGTCTACAAAGGGGCTGCTGAAACCTTTGCCGGGAAGAAGAGGGAAGCCTTCAGTGTCTTTGGGACAGATGGCATGGGGGATGCGGACCTGATTCATCCAAAGGGCAGGGCGGAAGACGGTGACGCCGTTGACTTTATCATCGATACAGTGAAAAAATACCCGGGTGAAGTGGAGATCATCTCCATCGGGCCGGCCACCAATATCGCCAGGGCAATTGAGAAAGATCCTGATGCCATGAAGGAAGTCAGGATGATCTGGTCCATGGGAACAGCAGGCCTGGGAGAAGGAAATGCATCGCCGGTGGCAGAGTTCAATGTTTACTCCGACCCTCATGCCTATAAGAAGATGCTGGATTCCGGTCTTCCCATTACCATCGCCGGCCTGGATATGTGCGGCGGAGAGGCAATGTGGACTGACGAGAACTTTGAACAGCTGGAAAAGACTGGTAAGCTTGGAAGTTTTATCAGCAAGTCCTTTGGGAAAATCCGGAAATTCTACGCAGATAACGGCCAGGCGGGAACCGTAATGAACTGTGATCCCCTGGTTGTGGCCTGCATGGTTTATTCTGATTTCTGCCAGGAGACCATCAAATGCTATGGAAGCTGCATTACTGAAGAGGGAGAGACTTACGGTCAGGTAATTTTTTATAGAGAAGGTTTTACCTATGATTATATGAATCCCGAGGGCGTGGATTATAATGTCACCCTGGTGACAAAGGTGGACGCTCCCGGATATTTCCAACGGTATCTGAATGCCATCAAATAAAAACCGTCCGGCATCTGTCTGATCTGAAAGAAAGCGTATATATTTAAGATATCCAAAAAATGATAAACCAGGTCTCCTGACAAAACAGAAGACCTGGTCAAGTGCGCTAATTCAGCTGGTTCAGGGTTTCGAGAGCCCTGTCTTTAAAGAGGAGCCTGCAATGTTCCCTGCAATAGGCCAGGGAAGTGTAGGATACGGGGGCGATGGTCCCGTACTCGGATGCGATCAGGCAGGCACGCTTGAAGTCCGCCTGGCTTCCACCTCTTTCTTCCAGAAACAGATAGTACTGGTCCGGTTCATATTCTTCTTTATAGAGGATGCTCTCTCCTCTGAAAAATGGAACCAGAAATGCTGCCAGTGAGATGATCTGGTCCAGATTCTCGAAAATAAAGATCTGGCTGTGGGAGTCGGGCTCAGACTGGTCCTCTTCGGTTTCTCCAGTCTGCTTTCGGGCCTCTGCGATGGCTCTGGCAAAGGGCGCCAGCAGACCCAGAGGATCCAGACTCTCCAGATCGTCTCCGGAGTCACTTTCCGCATCGCCCTCCGGGCCGGCTTCTGCCAGCTGTGATAAGAGCGATAATCTTGCTTCAAGCTCTTCAGGATCTTCTACCTTGGTGATGACAAGGATCAGGCAGTCGCTGGAGACAGGAATCGCCTCGATCACCAGGGGGATATTCTCGACTTCGAACCCAAGCTCGGCAGAAGCTTTCTGCATCATATCCCGGAAAAACTCCCGGGCCTTGACAGAGCCGCAGGCCAGCTCTGAGAACCGGAGCTTCCTCTGCTCAAGATCCGATTTGTCCAGTGTACATCTTATTTGATTCTCATTTAATCTTTCTAATTTCATAAGGACCCTTTCTTTGGACTATAGTATAAACGGATTTCTTTTTGGTGTCAATCTCTGACGCAGGATTCTCGTGACTTCAGTCGTGAGAGGAATGCGCAAGATTCGCTTCTCTCTGACATGGGTTTCAAGCCCGC
>CADBNQ010000005.1 GCA_902796045.1 uncultured Lachnospiraceae bacterium
CTTGAAACCCATGTCAGAGAGAAGCGAATCTTGCGCATTCCTCTCACGACTGAAGTCACGAGAATCCTGCGTCAGAGATTGAATTAATCTAGAACATTCCGATACTTAATACGAATGCAATAAGAACAGATACAGGACCTGTGATCAGCCTGGAGAACAGAACCGCAGGAACACCGAACTCAATAGTCTCAGGCTCAGCTTCTCCAAGAGACAATCCGACAGGTACAAAGTCACCACCAACCTGTCCGTCGATAGCGAACAGAGCCGGAAGAGCATACTGGGCAGGAATAGCACCAGTTGCAAACTGTGCACCAAGAAGAGTACCTACTACCTGAGCGATAACGGCACCAGGTCCGAGAATCGGTGACAGGAAGGGCAGGGAACAGATCAGACAGATCAGCAGCATGCCCGGCAGGGTGGAACAGAATGGTGCGATAGTGTTGGCAATAACATTACCCAGTCCGCTGGCACTGATGATGCCAAGGATGGTGGATGTAAAAGCCATAAAAGGAAGGATGTTCTTGATAACCATGTCGATGGTATCACGACCAGCCTGGAAGAACTGTCCAACTACATAACCGACGCCTTTACCGATTCTGGTTACGATATTCTCATTCTTGCCGGCATTGGCTGCAGCGATCTCTTCTTTAGCCTGGGCTTTTGTCTTGGGTCTGTCGGAAGCAGGCGCTGCGGCAACTCTCTCCGGAGCTACATACTCGCCGGCCTCACCAAGAACCTCGATACATTCCGGTTTTACATCAGATACATAGATGTCTTCTGTGATAAACTGCGCAAGAGGTCCGGACTGTCCTACAGGAGTAAGATTAACAGTATAGATACCCTTCTTCGGATATACGCCGCACCTTGCTGTGCCGCCGCAGTCAACAACTGCAACCATGACTTCTTCATCCGGCAGGCTGGTCTTCCAGCCGTCTACAGCCTCGCCCCCTGTGAGCTCGGCAATCTTCTGGGAAACGGGATCGATTCCGCCGCCGGTAACACTTAATACAGTATGACATTTATCTGTGGGAGTGATAACCAAGGGGCCACCCCAGCCTGTATTTCCTCTGCTGATTTTTATTGTTTTATACATATCGGGGCCCTCCTATTATTTAGATGCGTTCCCACGGGTCAACATAGCATAGATTCTCTCTGTCAGAAGACCACGGATCAGGATAACGATTACACCAGCGATAAAGTAACGAACAGCAAGCCCGCCTGTTGAGAAACCGGCTTTCTGAACGCCCTCTGCAATACCAAGCCATACAAAAAGCTCACCGGCGTTGGCATGCGGGAAAAGACCTGTGATAGGATGAACAAAGCTGACGCAGGCATCATAGAATGCCGGTTTATACTTCTCATCTACAAAACGTCCGAAAGTATAGCACATCGGGTTGGCAAGGAAGAATACAGCCAGGATCGGGAGAAGTGTGTAACGAAGAACAGCATACTTTGTGATCTTCTTCGCGAAATTCTCCACTCTGTCAGTACCTACAAGTTTGATGATTGAGTTAACGAATACCATAAGGCAGACAACCTGCGGGATGATTCCTGTGACCCATCCGGCAAAAGTCTCGCCACCGGCGGTAAACAGACTGATAAACGCCTCAGCTGCTTTTGAAATGAATTCCATAAGTACCCTCCTAAAATAATTAGCAAGTTATCATTTTGCAGATTCATATTAAACATATGAATGATTTATAAAAAATGTCCTGCAGCCGGACATAAGGGCCCGTTTATGTTCCGGTCTGAAGACTTTTTATACTGTATTATCATGGTAATTGCTTCCTGAACTTATATGACACTGCCGGTTTTTTTCTTTCTGCCGTTCCTCTCTTCCATGTACTTTTCCTGTTCCCTGGTGAGTTCCCTGTCAGTCAGCCGGACTTCCAGGGCTTCCAGGGCCCTCACATAACCTCTGTAACGTTTGAATGTCTTCTTGTCAAAAGTCTCAGTGATGTCAAGGAAATCATAAATGCTGCTGCCGACAAGCTTTTTGTCAAGAAAGGTATCTACAGGATGAAAACGTGCCCAGACACCGATACCGTCCATAACTTCTGCACCGGTAATAATGCCCTCACTGTCACAGGCAATGATAGCGACATGGCCGTTCAGGAACCGTCCCCGCTTCTGCCCCAGTCCGACATTTCCCAGCTTATGCATCCTCCTGACTGCTTTCCTGTAATTCTGAATCTGTATAAAGCCTCCGATGGACTGCAGGATCAGGAGACTGAAAAGAATGATCAATGCGATAGATATTCCTGAAAGTTTCATTCCAATACTCTCCCTTAAATAATTCTTTCACTTTTAGTAAATTATATTATATTTTCTTTTGCTTATCAAGCATAATGTTCTGAACATAAGTCTAAATAATGAATATAGACAAACAAATTTATACATTTGTCTTAGTTAATTATTTAAGCTAATGTATAGAAGTATTTGCTTCAATGAGCTTCCTGGCACATTCCGCATTGGTGATGAGGATATTGATCAGCCCCCCTTTGACAGCGCCCTTTACTGCTTCCGCCTTCTTCTCTCCGCTGGCGATGCAGATCCTCAGAGGAATCTTGCGGAAGACCTCCATGGATATGGCCGCAACCCGGTCGTTAAACTCGTGAAAAGGCTCGGTGTCTCCATTTTTATCGAAAAACTGCAGGGTAATATCTCCTACTGCTCCCTTGGCAGCCAGTTCCTTCAGCTCCGCAGGCGTGGCATAGCCGGCCTTGACCAGGGTATGATCCTCTCCTTTAGGCACACCGACCCCTACGACAGCCACATCTATTTTTTTAAATTCATCAAAAATAAAATTCACTGCCTTCTCCTGAAGGAAGGTATCCAGGATCCGCCTGTCTGAGAACATAGCCGGGGACAGGAACTGAATATACTTTCCACCGAATTTATCAGTAAACTTTCTCGCAATCTCATTGCCCTGGACATCCATGCCGTCCGTGGCGCCCTGGCTGATCCCGCCCACGATCGGAACACAGAGCAGGTTGTCAAATTTCTCAAAGGTCTTGTTGGTCTGCAGGACATTGTCAAGGGTATGCCCCATAGTGACCCCAATCCGGTATCCCTCCCTGAGCAGGCTGTAAAGATAGTCTGCAGCCTGGCCGAAGATATAGGAAGCAGCCTCGCTCTTGGAATCCAGGACACTTTCCTCGACGATCACTACATCCTTAAAGCCGTACATGGTCTCCAGCTTCTTTTCCAGTTCTCCATAATTAAAAGTTGCGGGGTTATGGAGTTCGATGGTCACGATGCCCCTGTCTTTTCCGTTCTGGAGCATACGGAGCACGGAGGATCTGGATATGCCCAGATAATCACCGATTTCTTTCTGGTTCATGCCGTCTTCATAATACAGACAGCATACCTTGTAGATCAGTCTGTCATCATCAACTATTTTTTTCATATTATCATTCTCCCAGAACATTCGTCTGTATCAAGAGTTGTGCAGTATCATAATCGGTAAAGAGGGTGGTGAGATGCCCGCCCTTTAATACCGCCTTGATCACCTCAGCCTTATGTTCACCATAGGCAATGGCAATCACCTCTCTGGCATTCCTGCGGATGGCTGACAGATCACAGGCTACTACACGACGATTAAAATCAAGATCTGCCACTTCCCCGCCTTTATCTACGAACCGAAAGGCGATATCTCCTACAACATCACTGTTCAGGATCATATCCCTGTCTTCCCTGGTGATATAATCATATTCCAGGATCCGGGAATGCTCCATGCCTCCTATCCCCACCAGGGCGATATCAGCGTGTTCCCCCTGGTCCAGGATCTCTCTTGTCATCGGGTTGGAAACCATAACCTGATACTCATTCATGTCAGTGCAGTAGGCATTGGCATGCAGCAGGCGGCACCTGCAGTCCAGGATATTGGAAAGTCTGCTGGCATTCACATTGCTCAGACAGTCGGCATCCGAACCGGCTCCCCCGACAATCGGTACGACAGTTGCCTGCGGAAGCTGCATCTCCACCACATGATCGATCATCCTGGCTATGGAATTCCCCCAGCTGATCCCGATGGTATCTTCAGGTCTGATATGAGACAGCAGATAATTGGCGGCAGCCATGCTGATATTGCTGTAATCACCCCCAATGGCAGGGCGGATCACGGAGACATGGTCAATACGGTACCGGTCCATCAGCTTCTTCTCCAGCTCCGGAGTACCCGCCAGCGGGGAATTGACTTCAATCCTTACTATATCCATCTCTTTTGCCCGCTTTAACAGTTTTGAAACCCAGGGTCTGGACACGCCCAGCCTCTGAGCAATCTCTTTCTGGGGCATATCATAGATATAGTACATCTCCGCGGCCAGCGTTATCTTCCTTATATTAGTGTCTTCTGATACTACTCTCATTGTCTTCCCTCTGAACATTTTTTAGTCTGATGGTTTTATATATAACAGATATTCCCTAATAATGCAAATACTAATTACATAAGTGCCTTCCATATGTCATCAAACTATTAATACACACATCCGTTCCTGGTACAGTCCTCTTCCTGACGCATTTGTTCTAAACTTCTGTCAAAATATAGCTTGACAAATAGAAAGCATCGTTATATCATTGAGGCAAGAAGCACTTAGATAGTTTTTAAGCACATTTGTTCCTATTCATATTTCAGCATTGCCTGCATAATATTCCATCCAAGGAAAGAGAGGAAATCATACGATGGCAAAAGCAAAAAGTCCCTTTTTAATTGTGAATCCCAAATCCTATTTATACGGCAAGAAAAGCCTGGAACTGGCTATGGCCGCTGATCAGGTGGCAGCTGATACCGGTCTTTCCATGTATTTCACCTGTCCTTATGCAGATATCCGCTTAATTAAGGAAAACACCAGCAACATCATCGTTTGTGCCCAGTCTCTCGATCCTCTGGTACCGGGACGCGGCATGGGAGCCGTTTTACCTGAATCCTTGAAAGAAGCCGGTGCAGATGCTGTTTTCCTCAACCATGCAGAGAACCAGAAAACCGTAGCAGAGCTCTATGCCTGCATCAAAAGAGCCCAGGAGCTGGATATGATCACTGTTGTCTGTGCCGACAGTACTGTTGAGGCCAAAGCTGTGGCCTGTATGGGTGCAGACATCGTTCTCGCAGAGCCCACAGACCTGATCGGGACCAGCCAGGCAGCTGAGGATTCCTATACAACAGAAACCGTCAAGGCCCTCCATGAGGTCAACCCGGATGTTCTGGTCATGATCGCTTCCGGTGTCAGCACAGCACATGACTGTTATAATGTGGTCAAGCTCGGAGCAGATGGCACCGGTGCTACTTCAGGTATTCTCAATGCACCATCACCGGCAGAGCGTGTCCGCGAAATGGCTGAAGCAATTGTCAAAGCACAGAAAGAATTAGAGGAGGAGAAATAATCATGGCAGTATATAAAGAAACAGTTAAGTTGACATCTCATGGCGGAACCCCTTCCTTCTTCAATGTAACTCCCCAGGTAAGAGAGGCTATCGCTAACAGCGGCATTAAGAACGGCATCGTTACGATCATCTCTCCCCACACCACATGTTCCGTATTCTTTGAGGAGTATGTACACGATGTGATCGATGACGGAACAGAGTTCCTGCAGCTCGACCTGAACAGGGCTTTATCCAGGATTTTCCCGGACCAGACAGAGATGCCGCCGGAAGGCCCTTATATGTATCCCGGAGAAGCACATTTCGTGGATGTAGAATCCTGGCCTAATGCTGCAGATTATCTGCCGGGCGGTGACAGAAGGGCACTCCTCAATGCAGATGCTCATCTGAAATCCACCCTGCTGGGATCCAGCGCAACTCTTGAAGTCGATGACGGAAAACTCGGTGTCGGATCCACAGGTTATGTTTATTTTGTCGATTTTGACAGAGCAAAGGGACGTGCCCGCAAATGTAAGATCATTGTGATCGGAGAATAATTATCAGGAGGATAAACCATGTTAGTTAATTCCAGCTTATTATTTAAAAAAGCCCAGAAAGAACATTTTGCCATTCCTTCCGCCAACTTCGTTGATATGGAAGGCATCAAGAATCATGTACAATGTGCCGAGGAGATGGGGCTTCCCCTGATCATCGCCATCGCCGAAAGCCATCTCGGAGATAACATCAACCTTGAAGACGCTGCTCTGGTCGGCAGGAAATACGCAAAAGAAGCCAGCGTTCCGATCGTTCTTCATCTTGATCATGGAGAGAGTGTAGAAACATGCAAGAAAGCAATCGACCTTGGCTTTACTTCTGTTATGATCGATGCTTCCACGAAAAGCTTTGAAGAGAATGTTGCCACAACAAGAGAAGTCGTTGAATATGCCCATGCCCGTGGTGTAGTTGTAGAGGCAGAAATCGGCCATGTTGCAAGCAACTTCAATATGAATGACACTGAAGCATTATACACAACCGCTGAAGAGGCTGCAGAGTTCGCAAAACAATCCGGATGTGATTCTCTGGCCATCTCCATCGGTACCGCACATGGTGTCTATAAGGCAAAAGCCATCCCGGAGATCAGTTTTGAAGCTCTCGCTTCCATCCGCGAAGCCACCGATGTCCCGCTTGTACTCCACGGCGGATCCGGATCAGGCGATGAGAACCTGAACCGGTGCGCAAGAGAAGGCATCTGCAAGGTCAATGTTTATACGGACCTTTATCTGGCTGCCCTGGAAGAATCCCAGACAGTGAAAGGAACCGGGGCCGCTGACTACATTGCTCTGGTCGCAGCCCTTAAGAAGGGAATGAATGACTGCCTGAAACACTACTATAAAGTATTTGAGACAAAGAATTGATCATAATAAACGGCAGAGCGCAAACGGAGCTGCCGGGAATGTCTTCGGCTTCCGTTGTTCCTCGAAAAAAAGGCTATTCATATAGCCTTTTTTTCATGCGGTACAAAGTCAGCCTCAGGCATCCACCGGCAGCCCCTGCCTTACCCCGATAGCCCTGTTTAAAAAATACATCAGGGCATCTATTTAAAACTCAGGCTCAATCAAACCATAGGTGCCATCTTTTCTCTTGTAGACAACATTCACCTCGAAACTCCTGGCATTACGGAACACATAGAAATCATGCCCCAGAAGCTCCATCTGCACACAGGCTTCCTCAGCATCCATCGGTTTGATGGCGAAACGTTTACTGCGCTTGATGGTGATGGCACCAGGATTATCAACATCCTCTTCCATAAACTCATCGGTAAAGGATCCTGCCCCTTTCCCGTGGGAAGTGATCTTTGTCTTATATTTACGGATCATCCTTTCAAGAACATCCACCGTCTGGTCGATCGAAACATACATATCATCACTTGACTGCTCAGCCCGGAGAATCGTCCCTTTCATAGGAATCGTTGCTTCGACAATCTGCCTGTTCCTCTGCATGCTCAATGTAATCTGTACCTCAGTATCAGGTGTAAAAAACTTATCAAGCTTGCCGAACTTTGTGTTGACTGCTTCCTTTAAACTGTCTGATACCTTAAGATTCTTTCCATAAATGATGTAACGCATAGGATCACACTCCTTTATTATTTCTTCTCGGAATACTCAATTTCTTCTTTTCTTCCGATTGTGTTTAGTATAACACATATTCTTTCTGAGGGAAATAAATCCTCCCAAAAATCTCCTTCCTATTTGCAGAATTCTTTCAGATTTGAACGAAATATTAACAAATTGTTACAAGAATTTCGAATTTAATCTCCACCCATTTAATCCCAATTTTCAAACTTTAACAAAACAGATGTTTCCCCTTGACGAAAAAATCCCTCCCCGCAATCCACAGGATGGGTTGTGGATAATGTGGATAGTTTTGTGGATAAGTCTGTTTTTAGGGCTTTTTAACCGTTTTTTCTGTGGATAATCTTCTCGAATTGTTCACAAACAGTTTTTTACTGGTGAATTATTCCAAGCATTCATATGTCAAATTATACAATTTGCACAATGATGATGGATATTCCCCTTCTTGTTTCAAAACTGAATAATGTGAAATTGACTACAAATTTAGTCCTTTTTTTGAAAATAGCAGTCAGAAACGCCGCCCGAAAAAGCAAATTTAAAACTTATAAAATATAGCGAAATTATTTCTTTATTTTTTCCCTGATTAAGCTTATAATACATAATATAACAAATCATATAATTCAGGAGGTACTTTTATTATGGCTTTAGTATCAGCAAAAGAAATGTTACAGAAGGCGAAAGCCGGACACTATGCAGTCGGAGCTTTCAATATTAACAACCTTGAGTGGACAAAGGCTATTCTTCTGACTGCCCAGGAGCAGCAGTCACCGGTAATCCTTGGTGTTTCCGAAGGAGCCGGCAAGTACATGTGCGGCTATAAAACTATTGTAGGAATGGTAAACGGCATGCTTGAAGAGCTTAACATCACAGTACCGGTCGCCCTTCATCTTGACCACGGTTCCTACGCAGGAGCCAAAGCCTGCATCGAAGCCGGATTCTCCAGCATCATGTTTGACGGATCATCACTTCCCTTTGATGAGAATGTTGAGAAGACCAAAGAGCTCGTTGCAATCTGCAATGAAAAGGGCATGTCCATCGAAGCCGAAGTTGGTTCTATCGGCGGCGAAGAAGACGGTGTCGTAGGTATGGGCGAGTGTGCAGATCCCCAGGAATGCAAGACCATCGCAGATCTCGGCATTACCATGCTGGCTGCAGGTATCGGCAACATCCATGGCAAATATCCTGAAAACTGGGCAGGCTTACAGTTTGACGTTCTTGACGCCATCCAGCAGCTGACCGGCGACATGCCTCTGGTACTGCATGGCGGAACAGGTATTCCGGATGAGATGATCAAGAAAGCAATCAGCCTCGGCGTTTCCAAGATCAACGTCAACACTGAGTGCCAGCTTGTCTTTGCAGAAGCTACCCGTCAGTATATCGAGGCAGGTAAGGATCAGCAGGGTAAAGGATTTGATCCTCGTAAGCTGCTGGCTCCGGGTACAGAAGCAATCAAAGCAAAAGTAAAGGAAAAGATGGAAGTATTCGGCTCCATCGGCAAAGCCTGATCTGCGAAAGGAGATTCGAAGAATGTATCAGGATGAGTATAAACGCTGGCTTGCCGCAGATCTTGAAGACTGCGATCTGAAGCCTGAATTAATGAAGATCAAAGACAATGACACTGAGATTGCGGACCGGTTCGCAGTAGCTCTGAAGTTCGGAACAGCGGGCTTGCGTGGTGTACTCGGGGCAGGAACCAACCGTATGAATATCTACGTTGTTCGTCAGGCCACACAGGGCCTTGCCAACTGGGTCAGGACCCAGGGAGGCAGCCAGACAGTTGCCATTGCTTACGACAGCCGTTTGAAGAGCGATGTTTTTGCAAAGACTGCTGCCAGCGTGCTTGCCGCCAACGGGATCAATGTCCGTATTTACGATGCCCTGATGCCTGTTCCTGCACTATCCTTTGCCACCCGCTATTATAAATGCAACGCCGGTATTATGGTGACAGCCTCCCATAATCCTTCCATCTATAATGGCTATAAAGCCTACGGGCCCGACGGCTGCCAGATGACAGATGATGCTGCCGCCATCGTCTATGAAGAGATCCAGAAAACAGACGTCCTGACAGGAGCGAAAACGATGTCTTTTGCCAGGGCGGTCAATGAGGGGATCATCAAATATGTAGATGACGAGTGCAAAGAAGGATTATACAGTTCAATCGAGGCATGCCAGGTTCGTCCGGGCCTTTGCAAAACAGCCGGTCTGCAGCTGGTTTACAGCCCGCTGAACGGTACCGGTCTGGTTCCGGTCACAACTGTGTTAAAACATATGGGCATCGAAGATGTCACCATCGTCAAGGAGCAGGAGTATCCTAACGGTTACTTTACCACCTGCAGCTATCCGAATCCGGAGATTTTTGACGCATTAAAGCTTGGCCTTGAGTGTGCACGCGAGACAGGTGCTGACCTGATGCTGGCAACAGACCCTGATGCTGACCGGGTAGGCATCGCCATTAAGTGCGAAGATGGCAGCTACGAGCTGGTCAGCGGCAACGAGGTGGGTGTTCTCCTTCTTGATTACATCTGTGCAGGGCGTATTGAAAAGGGAACCATGCCTGAGAAACCTGTGGCAGTGAAGTCTATCGTTTCCACCCCTCTGGCTGATGCCGTGGCCGCACACTATGGTGTGGAGATGCGCAATGTGCTCACCGGTTTCAAGTGGATCGGAGACCAGATTGCCCGTCTTGAAGCAGACGGGGAAGTAGACCGCTTCATCTTCGGTTTTGAAGAGAGCTACGGCTATCTGGCCGGCCCCTATGTAAGAGATAAAGATGCTGTCGTAGGTTCCATGCTGATCTGCGAGATGGCAGCCTATTACAGAAGTATCGGAAGTTCCATCAAGCAGCGTCTTGAGGAGATCTATGCAGAGTACGGCCGCTACCTCAACAAGGTAGACAGCTTTGAATTCCCGGGACTTACAGGGATGGATAAGATGGCAGGCATCATGGATTCTCTTCGGAATGAACCGCCGGCTTCTTTCGATGCATACAAGGTAACAGAGTTTATTGATTATAAAGACACAGCATCTACCGGGCTTCCGGGCGCCAATGTGCTGCGTTTCAACCTGGACGGCGGTGCTTCCGTTATCGTCCGCCCATCCGGAACAGAGCCTAAGATCAAAACCTACTTCACTACTTTAGGTAAGGACCTTACCGAAGCTCAGGCTCAGAAGGATGAACTTGCAGCTTCACTGGCTCCACTGTTTGCATAAGTAATATTACATCATAGTATTTATTACATAAGAATTCAAAAAGGGGTGTCAGCAGTTACGATCTGCCCATTTATTTACAATGGACAAGAAGCGTACTGCCGGCGCCCCTTCTATTTTGTCCTGGTCTCTGATGCAGAGCCTGTACGTCTCTGCTCCTCAGACTCAGGGCATATCTTTAGTAAACCATCGCTTCCCCAGCCTGTCAACCTCAATCATGGCCTCAAAGACCAGGTCCGGGGTGACGGTCACAGGCTCATTTTTGCTGTGACCCTTAGGATCTGCGGCCACCATGGCCGCTTTCTTCAGTTTCTCGTCCTCAGCCTCCGACAGACCGATCTCCTCCAGAGTAACAGGCAGCCCCACACTGTGGCAGAAATCAAAAACCTTCCTGACAAGTGCTTCTTCTCTCTTCTCGACAATCATCTGACAGAGCGTCCCGAAAGCTACCTTCTCCCCGTGATAATACGCATCACATTCCTTCACATGGGTCAGCCCCTTATTAATGGCATGCGCCAGAGCCAGGCCTCCGCTCTCAAAGCCCAGCCCGGACAAAAGGGTGTTCACCTCCACAATCCGCTCCACAGCCAGGCTGCATTTCTTCTGCTCCGCATCCTTTCTGGCCTGCAGACCGAACTCCAGCAATGTATTGAAACAGCTTTCGGCCAGGGCTGCCGCTGCCACAGTGGTATAACCTCCGGCCGGATTCTTTGCCGAGGTAGCCAGACAGGCAGAGGTTTCAAAATAGGTGGCCAGGGCGTCTCCCATCCCTGAAACCAGAAGCCGGACCGGAGCCCGGGCTATCACTTCAGAATCTACCAGAACCAGGTCGGGACTTCCCGGCAGCTGAAGAGTCCGCAGTGACACACCTTCTTCTGAATACAGGACCGCCCGCCCTGCAGTGGGGGCATCTGTGGCCGCTATGGTAGGGCAGATGACCACCGGAAGTGCCAGCTTAACCGCAACCAGCTTGGCAGTGTCCATGACTTTCCCTCCGCCTGCGCCAATCATATAATCACAGTCTGCTTCCCGGGCAAGTCCGGCCAGTCTGTCTACCTCCTTTTCTGTGCACTCACCGGCAAAAATCAGGATGCATACATCAATCCCCTTCTCTTTAAAACTGTTCTGTATGATCTTCCCGAAACGTTCTTCCCCTCCACGGCTCAGAATCATGCAGGGTTTGCTGCCAAAAGCATGTGTAAAAGCAGCGATCTCTTTCAATACATTTTTACCCTGGATATACCTTTTCGGACTGACAAATTTATAATACATTATTTCCCGCCTCCTTCTCTTCTCATTGTAATTAATACAAAGCGGAAAGTCAAATATGTGCCCGGAAGGCCGGGGCCTTCATGCGGCTTAAAAATTGAATTCGATGCTTGTTTATGATACAATGTTGTATAAAAGGGGGTAATAGATTGATATGACAAAAGCTGATCATTATTTATATCAGGATATCCGCAATATTCAGAAGAACGGATACAAAGACGTGAATCCTCGGCCGAAGTATGCAGACGGAACCCCGGCTTATACCATCTCTGTTAATCAGGTCTTTAGAAGATATGATCTGGCTTCAGGGGAGTTTCCTCTGCTTACCCTTCGGCCTGTCGCCATAAAGACCGGCATCAGGGAGATCTTTGCCATCTACCAGAAGGGCACCCATATCCTGTCGGAGATGAGAGACCTGGGAATCGGATGGTGGGATGACTGGGACATCGGCGATGGAACCATCGGTCACCGCTATGGTTATACCGTCACCCAGTATGACCTGATGCATCGTCTTCTTGAGGACATAAAAAAAGACCCTTACGGGAGGCGGAAGGTCATGTCCCTCTGGCAGGAGGATCACCTGCGGGAAACACCTGGTCTGGCACCCTGTGCCTTCCTGACCATGTGGAATGTAAGAGGTCAGTATCTTGACATGACCCTGATTCAGCGGTCCGGCGACATGCTCACTGCTTCCGGGGCAGGGGGGATCAATGAAGTTCAGTACGCCTGTCTGCTCCTGATGGTGGCAAGGCATACCGGATACCTTCCCGGCGTATTTGTCCATTTTGTTCAGAATGAACAGATCTATGACCGCCACTTCGAGCAGGCTGATGAGCTGATCCGCCGTTATGAGGCGATGGAAAAGAAAGAATCCGGCTCCGATCCTGTCATCCTTCTGAAGGATACAGCCGATGATTTCTTTAAAATGACCATAGATGATTTTGAAATCCGGGATTATGATCCCGTCAGACCCCAGTTAAAGTTTGAACTGGGAATATGAGGAACTGACTGATGAATAAAAAGAATACGGTAATATTTGATCTGGACGGAACCTTGCTTGACACGCTGGATGATCTTGCAAACAGCGTCAACTTTGCTTTAAAAAAAATGGAATTGCCGCCCAGAACCAGAACTGAGGTCAGGAATTTCGTGGGCAACGGCATCGCGAATCTTATAAGGAGAAGTGTTCCGGAGGGATGTGATCAGGAAACCATTGACAGGACGCTTGACATCTTCAAGGACCATTACGGAGAACACTGCAACGATTTCACCAGGCCCTATGACGGCATCAATGCACTGATCGCAGCGCTTTCAAAGAATAATATAAAAATGGCCATCGTATCCAACAAGGCAGATTTTGCAGTAAAAGAGCTGGCAGATATCTATTTTAAGGGGACGATCCCCGTTGCGATCGGAGAGATGGAAAGTGAGGGCATCCGGAAAAAGCCTGCTCCCGACACCGTGTTTAAATCTATGGAGCTTCTGGGCAGCAAGGCCTGCGATTCTGTCTATGTGGGAGATTCAGAGGTGGATATCCAGACTGCAGCGAATGCCGGTCTCGACGTCATCCTTTGCAGCTGGGGATTCAGAGAAGAGGCGGCCCTGCGTGAACAGGGCGCCGAAACGATCATCCATGAGCCCCTGGAGCTCATGGATATTATAGGTCTTTAAGATCTGTCCTCATACTTTTTGGCGAAGATCAGTCCCGGGAACCCATGCTTCTGTCTCCCGGGATCCGGCTCGCCATTACGGATCGCCTCCAGGGTGATCAGGTCTTTATAGGCATATTTCCCTTCCTGATAACCTGGCATCCTGTCAACCTCAAAGCAGGTCAGCAGGTCCAGGTCTTTTAATCTCTCATGATCCAGCTCCAGAAGATCAGGACTCTTCAGGTAATCCGGATGATAATGTCCGAAAAAGGAGAGTACAAAAGCTTTCACACGGACTTCCCCGATGTCTGCTTCTTCCTTCTCATCATTGATATAGATACAATAACGCTGTGAATAAGGAAGATATCTCTCCTGAACGGTGACTTCATCAATCCCGGAGAGACCCAGGTGGGTCACATCCAGGGTCCTGTGAAAGATATCCCGGGCTCTTTTCTCCCGGACTTCCGGAATATGCCGGGGATCAAAAGCATAATAAAGCTGTTTTAAAAGCGTAAACTTTAACATGATCAATACGCTTTCCCGAAAAAGACTTCTGCCCTGGCCGGTTTGCCACAGTGCACACATACCTCCGAGTGCCTGGTCTGCCTGAAGGGCATACATCTTGTAGTTGCACCGGTTTCTTCCTTGATGGCTTCCTCACACGCCTGGTCACCGCACCACATAGACCGGATAAAGCCCTGTTTCTCATTAAGGATAGTCTGAAACTCTTCCCAGGTCCGGGCGACATGCGTATTGGCTTCAAGATGTGCTTTTGCCCTGTCATACATATCCTTCTGCATCTCTTCAAGAACTTGTGCCAGGATCTCATTCACCTTATCCAGAGGCGCAGCGATCTTCTCTCTGGTATCCCGGCGGACGATCACTGCCTGTTTCTTCTCGATATCTTTCGGACCGATCTCGATCCTGGTCGGGATCCCCTGGATCTCCTGCTCGGAAAACTTCCATCCTGGGGACTTGTCTGTTGCATCCACCTTCACGGAGTAGTCCCCTTTCAGCTGATCCCTTAAAGCATAGGCTGCATCAAGAACGCCCGGCTTTTTCTGCTGAATCGGTATGATCATGGACTGGACCGGTGCAATACGTGGCGGAAGCACCAGACCGCTGTCATCGCCGTGTACCATGATGATGGCGCCGATGATCCGGGTAGACAGACCCCATGAAGTCTCATAGACAGAAGAAAGCTGATTCTCTTTGTTGGTATACTGGATGCCGTAGGCATCTGCAAATCCAGATCCGAAATTATGGCTGGTACCGGATTGCAGGGCTTTTCCGTCATGCATCAGGGCCTCAATCGTATAGGTTGCTTCTGCTCCCGCAAACTTCTCCTTATCCGTCTTCTTTCCCTTTACCAGGGGAATTGCAAGAATCTCTTCACAGAAATCTGCATAGACATTCAGCATCTGAATGGTTCTCTCCTCAGCCTCCTGGGCAGTTGCATGGAAGGTATGGCCTTCCTGCCACAGGAACTCTGCAGACCGGAGGAAGGGACGGGTCGTCTTCTCCCAGCGGAGAACAGAGCACCACTGATTATAGATAACCGGAAGGTCTCTGTAGGAATGCACGATATCCTTCACATGGTCACAGAATAAGGTCTCCGAAGTAGGACGGATACACAGGCGCTCCGTCAGTTCCTCCTCACCGCCCATGGTGACCCAGGCTACCTCAGGAGCGAAACCTTCCACATGGTCCTTCTCCATCTGGAGCAGATGCTCCGGGATCAACAGAGGAAGATAGACATTCTCCACTCCGGTCTCCTTGAACCGCCTGTCCAGTTCCTTCTGGATATTCTCCCAGAGTGCATATCCTCTTGGGCGGATGACCATGCATCCTCTGATATTGGAATATGAGATCAGGTCTGCCCTGATGACCACATCTGTATACCATTGTGCAAAATCCTGATCCATAGCAGTAATCTGTTCTACAAGTTTCTTTTCTTTCGCCATGTCAATAATACCTCATATATTTAATATTATTTGTTTCTTTTATAACTTCCTGACTATTCTAATAGAAGCATCCTGCTTTGTCAATATGCTTCTACATCCATCAGCTCAAATGCCTCCCCCCGGGGTTCTGTCTTAAAAACCATCCTCTCCCCGGATGCAGGATGATCAAACTCCAGTCTTGTAGAATAGAGACCGATCTGCATGTACTGATTCTTTGTCTTCTGGTAGAGGGGATTGTATTTGGTATCCCCATATAAAGGCATCCCTCTGCTTGCAAACTGTACCCTGATCTGGTGATGCCTCCCTGTATGCAGGATGATCAGCAGCCAGGACAGCATCCCCTCTCCGGTCTCAATCTGGTCAATCAGCTCATAGTCCAGCATGGAAGCCCTGGCACCCTTTGTCCCTTCCGGAACAACAAGAGTCCTGTTGGTCCTGCCATCCTTTAACAGATAATCTTCCAGGGTCCCGCTCTCTGCCGGCGGACTGCCGCATACAACAGCCTGATAGTATTTTTCAAATCTATTATCAACGATCTGTCTGTTCAGTGAAGCGGCAGCCTCTTTTGTCCGGGCAAAGACCATCAGGCCTCCCACAGGGCGGTCAAGACGGTGGACAGCCTCCAGCCAGGGTTCCTCATCCATCAAATCTCTCTCATAGAGTCTGTGCTTCAGCCGGGTCTGAACATCCAGGTCTCTGCTGTGATCCGGCTGCACAGGCATACCTGCAGGTTTCTCACATACAATTATCTGGTCATCTTCATAGAGAATGGGAATCTTCTTTTTCTTCATCATCTTCAGCAATTCTCCTGTAACTGTGCAAAAAAAGAACTACTAAACAGCAGTTCTTTTCTAAGTCAATCGAATCTTCACCCGCGGTTTCGCCTGTTGCGGATCTCATTCAGGATCTCATCTGCCACTTCTTCTTTTGAGAGAAGGCCCAAAGTCCTTTCTTCCTCTTCGGAGATGATCGTCACCCTGTTCGTATCAGTGCCGAACCCGGCTCCTTTCTCCTTCAGATTGTTGGCTATGATCATATCGATTTTTTTCTTTTTGAGTTTCTTCCGGGAGTTCTCCAGCATATTCCGGGTTTCCATAGAAAAGCCGCAGATCACCTGATCAGGTCTTTTATGTTCTCCGACATACTGCAGAATATCTTTGGTTCTCTCCAGCGGAATCGACATCTCCCCGTCTTTCTTTTTTACCTTGTCGTCACTGACGATGGCAGGTCTGTAATCAGCTACTGCCGCTGCCTTGATCAGGACATCCTGATCCGGAAAAGCCGATGTCACTGCCTGATACATATCCTCTGCAGTGATCACGGGAACCATCCTGACAAAGGGAACCGGATCCAGGGCAACCGGACCGGAAACCAGAGTCACCTCGGCTCCACGCAGCATGGCCCTTCTGGCTATAGCATATCCCATCTTGCCGCTGGAATGATTGGTAATAAAACGGACCGGATCCAGGGATTCTCTGGTGGGCCCTGCTGTGACCATGATCTTCATCCCCTTCAGATCCTTCTCACAGGCCGCCTCTCTGAGAATATACTGAAAAAGATCAGCCGGTTCCGGCATCTTCCCGGCCCCGGTATCTCCACATGCCAGATATCCAACAGCCGGCTCAATGATCTCATACCCATAGCGGCGAAGAGTGGACAGATTGTCCTGAAGGACAGGGTTCTCATACATATGAACATTCATGGCAGGAGAGATCATCACCTTTGCGCTGCAGGCCATCACTGTCGTAGTCAGCATATCATCGGCTATGCCGTGGGCAATCTTGCCGATGATGTTGGCAGAAGCCGGAGCGATCATGAGAACATCCGCCTTCCTGGCCAGTGAGACATGGCTGACATGGAACTCAAAATTCCTGTCGAATGTATCGACGAGACATTTATGGCCGGTCAGGGTCTCAAAAGTGATCGGATTGATAAAATTCACTGCGTTTTTTGTCATAATGACATGCACGTCTGCATGTGCCTTGACCAGCAAGCTGGCCAGCCAGGCTATCTTGTAGGCTGCTATGGAACCTGTCACACCAAGGACAACCGTTTTTCCTTTTAACATATTGTATACCCTATTATATACTTCCCTATGATACAAGATAGGATCTCAATGTATCAGCTTTATCAGTCTTCTCCCAGGGAAGGTCCAGGTCATCTCTTCCGAAATGTCCGTAGGCTGCTGTCTGTTTATAAATCGGTCTGCGCAGATTCAGCATCCTGATGATGCCGGCCGGGCGCAGGTCAAACTGCTCACGGATCATGGCTACAAGCTTATCCTCTGAAATCTTTCCTGTCCCGAAAGTATCAACCATGATCGAAGTGGGACGGGCAACACCAATAGCATAGGAAAGCTGGATCTCACATTTATCCGCAAGTCCTGCAGCCACAATGTTCTTGGCCACATATCTTGCAGCATAAGCTGCGCTGCGGTCTACTTTGGTACAGTCCTTCCCGGAGAAGGCTCCGCCCCCGTGTCTGGCATAGCCGCCATAGGTATCTACAATAATCTTGCGGCCTGTGAGGCCGCTGTCACCCTGGGGGCCGCCAATCACAAACCTGCCCGTTGGGTTGATGAAGAACCTGGTCTTCTCATCGACCATATCCTGGGGAAGGATCACATTAAATACATGCTCTCTGATGTCTTTATGGATCTGCTCCTGAGTCACGCCGGGATCATGCTGGGTCGAGAGGACAACCGCATCCAGTCTGGCAGGTTTCCCATCCTGATCGTACTCGACAGTCACCTGGGTCTTGCCATCCGGACGAAGGTAGGGCAAAGTGCCGTCCTTTCTCACCCTGGAAAGCTGCCTGGCCAGTTTATGGGCCAGCGAGATCGGATAGGGCATATATTCCTCCGTCTCGTTCGTGGCATAACCGAACATCATGCCCTGGTCGCCGGCTCCTATGGCTTCGAGCTCCTCATCAGACATGGTATTCTCCTTTGCCTCCAGGGCTCTGTCAACGCCCATGGCAATATCTGCAGACTGCTCATCAAGAGCCACGATCACACCGCAGTTATCTGCGTCAAAGCCGAATTTACCTCTGGTGTAGCCGATCTCCCGGACAGTCTCCCGGACAATCTTCTGGATATCTACATAGGCTTCTGTAGTAATCTCTCCCATGACCAGAACAAGCCCTGTGGTCACCGTTGTCTCGCAGGCTACCCTGCTCATGGGATCCTTCTCCATCAATGCGTCCAGAATCGCATCGGAGATCTGATCACACATCTTATCCGGATGCCCCTCTGTTACAGATTCTGAGGTAAATAACTTTTTTTCCATTTCATCTCCAATCTACCGGCATCTTAAGCCGGGATCTACTATCATCAAACTGGAAGTCAATCGAAATCGCCTCAGCGATTTCGCGCGAGTTGCGCGACACCGTAGGTGTCTTCTTCTGCGCAACTCTGCGATCCGCCGGA
>CADBNQ010000006.1 GCA_902796045.1 uncultured Lachnospiraceae bacterium
GAGCCTGCTCCACAGCGAGATAAGCATGTGTGTGCTCCAGCTCCTCGGAGAAGAGAATAGCTTTGTCACTGGCAATGGCAGTGAAGTTCTTGCGCAGATAGGTGGTGAAATCTAAAGTGACCCGCTGTGCCTGGTCGGGATTCTGCTTGCAGAGATAGTAGATACTCATCATGGTATTGTAGATGAAATGAGGACGCATCTGCAGTATCATGATACTTGCTTGCTGGTGGGCGATTTCCCTCTGCTGATACATATACTGTTCAATCTGATCTGACAGAATGATGGTAAACATTGAAAACATACAGATATCCATTCCAATGCCAAAGAACATAAAGACGGAGACAAACACATGGATGAGCACGGTAACAAACATTGGGATAAGGGCAACGAGGAAAGCATAATAGTATCTTCCGGACAGTCTGGTCCGCCGGCGGATCACACCTGCCAGAATGAAAGCCAGCATCGCCAGTACAAAAGCCAGCATCAGTCCATAGTAAGGGCCGCGGCATAGTTCCATCTCTGGTGTGTAATAATAAAACCAGGTCGTAAACGGGGAGATATTCAGCATGATGAAGTATGCGGTCCACATAGCTGCCACCATGTACATAAGCCGGCTGGTCTGCCATCTCTCTCCACAGATGTGCAGCAGATAAACCGGTATCATGACAATCATGATCGAAGGCAGCAGGGACTCGATATAGCTGACGATTTCCATCAGCACTCTTAAGTCCTGACGCATGGAGATAAACGCCTCAACGACAATAGTGCCGGTGTAGGCCACCAGAGCGCTGAAAAAGACTATGAAAAAACGTCTGCTCCACCTGTCAATGCCGGGCATGATGACAGCGGCGCCAAGTCCCATCAGGGCCACCGTGATGGATGAGCCGACCAACATGGCACTGATCAGGATCATCATTGGTTCCATGTAGCAGCACCTCCTGAAGAGAATGGATATCGGAGGTTTTTGAGCTGAAGCAGAACGCCCTCCGGCGTGATCGGTTTGAGCATAAATCCGCTGGCCCCGGTGTTCCAGGCATCAAAGGCATAATCAATGTAAGCGGTAAGATACACTACATTGGTGCGGGGATTGATCTCAAGCAGCCTGCGGCAAAGCTCCAGTCCGTTTATTTTTCCCATTTCAACATCCAGGAAGGCCAGTGAGATCCGGTTTGTCCTGGCATATTCGAGAGCCTCTGACGGCCGGGTAAAGCCCGTGACTGTGGCATTCGGCATCAGTGCTTCCAGAACAGGCAGACCCCCTGTGAGAATGATCTTTCGGTCATCCACCATGATGACATTGGGAGATTCATCGCTCTCTGCCGCGAGGGAAAGCAGTGTCCCTGTATCCACGTCCAGACAGCTCGAGAGTCGTGAAATCATAGTGACATCCGGCAGCCGGCTGCCGTTTTCCCATCGGGCAACCGTGGGCCGGGTGACATAGAGCTTTTCTGCCATCTCACGCTGTGAAAGCCCTTTCTGTGTTCTCAGTCTCTTCAGGGTTTCTGCAAATAGCATGTTCATTTTCATCATACTCCTTATCATCCGACAGGACTCTATGAAAAGCTTATCTGCTTCTTCGATCATTCTCAGACCGACGATAGAAGTCTCGCTTATCGGCAAACATATTGACTTCGGCCTCGTTGACTATCTCATACATGTCTATCTCCCCCTGCGCCTTCTCACGCAAGGCGGTTCCGATCGATACATGATAACCCTTATCGTGCAGGCCGCGCTTCAGCTGATCGATGTCATGAGACAGCTTCTCCGGCTGTCCATCCACCCGGAAAGCAACAAACTCATCACCACCGATGCGATAGGTGTGCTCAGGGCCAAAAGACTGCCTGATCGCTGCCGCAACCTCACGCAGCATCCTGTCTCCGGCGTCATGTCCGTCCCTGTTGTTCATCTCATGCAGGCCGTTCACATCGGCGTATACACATGCCAGCCTTGAGCTGCACCTCTTAGGGTATTCAGGCAGGCGGCTCTCATAAAGGTTACGATTATTAACCCCGGTCAGCAGATCAATCTTACTCATGTATTCAATCTGCCTGGATTGCTCAAGGGCACGGATCTTTATGCTCATGATAAACACGGTAGTGGCAACCGCCACAATGCCGAAGGTGATCATATTCCAGACATCGCTTTCTACTGCATCCGGCGCCTTGAAATGGACAACAATCCAGCAGAACGCCGCAACATATGACACGATCAGGGCTGTCAGTCTGGCAGGGCGATCATAGAACAGCAGGGAGGTCACAAACAAAAAGACTATCGCTGACACTGCCGGCTTTTCTGCATGAAGCATGGAAATATGTGTGCCAAATACATAAAGCATGATCTCAAATATATAGACGTGCAGCATTATGAGCGAAGGATACTTCGGCAAGATACAGTTCGAGCAGAACAGAATGATTAACATCCATATTCCAAACGTCAGATAGGTCATGCTATTATCAGTGACAAACCCCTTGGAGAGCATACTCGCAATGAACAGCAGAAAAAACATGACAGCAGCAAGCTGAGAAAAAACGATCAGCAGCTCCTTGTTTTCTTCACAGATAACAGGATACAGCTTATCATACTCCTCCTTATCCACCCCGGCATAAAGAAATAACTTCCATAATTTACGAATTCCGGTCATTTATATCTTCCTACTCCTTTATCTATACTCTAAAATACCATGTCTGCACACAAGGTATAAACACCTGTGTACATGACTCTATTTTCCTATTATATAGATGTTCAGTCAAGGAAATGTTCCAGAATGTCACTCCCATTTCCCGGACTCCCACCCTGCTGCGTACTATGATTTTATCACAAATTACCCGGAAGATTAAGATAGTGTAAAAAGAAAAACTATGGTACTATCATTCTAGATACTTTATATAGTAAGAATATAGCTGCCAGATATGGGGAGGAGCATACTATGACACCGCTTCATTCTAATTATATCCAGTTGACCGGGAACATAGAAGACCTGCGTCTTCATCTGCAAAATCAGGCCGTACGGTATTTTGATGAAGATGTCTATCACAGAGTTTTTGGGAATTATGCATCTCCCCTTATTCTGGACGTCGGATGCGGCACGGGAGACATGATTGTGGACATGACGGATCACAATCCTGCTTGCCGCATATATGGGATCGATCTCGTAAAGAGACAGATTGAACTAGCGGCTGAAAGATACCCGCAATGTAAGTTTCTGACAGCTGACATCGAGCAGGACTCCTTCCAGGACGATATGCGCAGTTGGATGGAGTCGGAAGATATTCAGGGTTTTGACATCATTAATTGTTCGATGATCCTTATGCATCTGTCTGACCCTGTCAATGCCCTGAAGAAGCTCCGGGAACTCTTAAAAGACGAGGGGACACTGATTGTCCGCGAAGTCGATGACGGGCTTCAATACGCCTGGCCGGATCCAAAAGGACGGATAGAAAAGTTCTCCAGATACCTGTCAGCAGACGACAGGCTGGGAGACAGACACTGCGGAAGAAAAGTATATACTTATCTCAAAAATGCAGGCTTTCATCTGATCCACCTTGAAAAAGAAGGCTTATCCAGTATTTCCATTCCGGACAGGATGTCATTATATGAGATGGTATTTCCCTATATTATGGATCATATGAGAAACAGGGCACTCAATGCCCCGGAACACAGCCGGTATCATGAGGCATATGAATGGATCGCAGAGAATATCGACGAGATAAAAAAATATTTCAGCAGAGACGATTTTATATTTAATATAGGATTTATGAGCTTTTCCGCGATGAGATAAAGCCCCTGGAAATTGAAAGATTAACAATTATCTGATACACTATTCTTACAGGCAGTAATAACCTGCCCGCATCCTGCACAGGCAAAAACACAAGGAGACATAGCATAAATCAATTATTGCATTTTATTACTGAGGAGGTTAATGAATGGGAGTAACAATCACCAATGAGCCTTTCCGGATTCGGGGAAAGGACGAGCGTCTTAAAGTCATCATTCAGGAAGGCAGCAATGAGGCCAATGTTAACAAACTGGTTGAGGTCCTGATCGGAGACGGTTTTGATTTCTCACTGGAGGCGGATATGATGGGACCGGTGGAAGAAGCTGAACGCGCTGTTTCTGTCGGGATGGGCATCATCCTGAAAAGCAATATGCCGATGATAGAGGAGCTGGCAAAAAGTGCCGGCGCAGTCCTTGCCTGCTCCAGACCGGCTTATGAGCGTATACAGGTGCTTCCGAGGGAGCGTTTCGTGGGAATGAGCGGTGTGAAATTCACAGGCACCCTCTATTTCGCATGCGGTATCTCCGGTGCTCCCCAGCATTTAAGGGGAATCAGCAAGGCACACACCGTTGTCGCCATCAACAAGAATCCGGATGCGCCGATTTTCAAAAACTGTGATTACGGCATCGTCGGTGATATGAATGAGATCATTCCGCTTCTGACGGCAAAACTGAACAGTGACCTTCCCAAACCGGATCCGAATGCCAAACCTGTTCAGGTAAAGCCGGAGGAACCGCTTTATAAGGAAACAAAGGCGACCGCCAGGGGACGTTATGTCTGCCCCGGCTGTGGTTATGAGTATGATCCGGATAAAGAAAACCAGACAGCATTTAAGGATCTTCCAGACAGCTGGGCCTGCCCGGAGTGCGGAGTACCCAAGAAGGATATGATCAGTGCGGTCACATTAGGATAGGAGGTACGAATATGCATTGTGTCAGAAAAGTAACAGAGGACTTATACTGGGTAGGTGCCAACGATTACAGAACAGAGCTTTTTGAGAACATCCATCCGATTCCAGAGGGTGTCTCATACAACTCCTACCTTCTTCTCGATGAGAAAACCGTATTATTTGACTGTGTAGACTGGGGTGTATGCCGTACTTTCCTGGAGAATCTCGAGTACGTGCTGAAAGACCGACCCCTTGACTATCTGCTGATCAACCACATGGAGCCGGACCATGCAGCCTCCATCGCCGAGGTGCTGCTCCGCCATCCTGAGACCACGGTCATCAGCAATGAGAAGGCATTTTTATTCATGCGCCAGTTCGGTTTTGATGTAGAGGGGCGCATGGACACTGTGAAGGAAGGCGATACCAGATGCTTTGGTAAGCACACCGTGACCTTCCTCCTCGCCGAGATGGTCCACTGGCCGGAGGCCATGGTGACATTTGACACCACAAACGGAGTCCTCTTCTCCGCAGATGCTTTCGGATCCTTCGGCAATCTGGGCGGAAGACTTTTTGATGATGAGGTCGATTTCGACCGCGACTGGATCGACAATGCCAGAAGGTATTTCACAAATATCGTCGGCAAGTACGGTCCCTTCGTCCAGAAGCTTCTGGCCAAAGCCAAAACCGCTCCGATCAAGATGTTCTGCCCGCTCCACGGGCCGGTATGGCGCACCAATCTGGGCTACTATATCGACAAGCATGATAAATGGAGCCGCTACATTCCTGAAGAAAACGGGGTCATGATCGTCTACGCTTCCATGTACGGCAACACAGAGTCCGCCGCGCAGGCTCTCGCCTCCAGGCTCTGTGACAAAGGGATCACCAATGTCAGGGTATATGATGTATCCAAGACCCACGCCTCCTACCTTGTAGCCGAAGCCTTTAAATACAGTCACATCATCCTGGCCTCTGTGACCTACAATCTGAACATCTATCCGGTGATGGAAGATTTCCTGCATCATCTGAAGGTGCTCAACCTCTCCAAACGTGTCTTCGGTATTATTGAAAATGGTTCCTGGGCGATCAAGTCCGGCACTCTCATGGAGAAATACATCGATGAGAATTTAAAGGACTGCCGTATCATCAACTCCAGAGTGACGATCAATTCTTCCGGCAACCGCTCCAACGAGATCGAGATGGACGAGCTGGCAGATGCTATTGTCAAATCTGTGGAAGAGGAGGCAAAGCTTCTGGAAGCAGGGGAGAAGGCTGTGGCAGAGGCACAGGCTGCGGCAGAGCAGAAAGCGGCCCTCAAGAAGATGAGCGCAAAAGAGAGAATGGCGCTGCGCATGAAACAGCGCCAAAAATAAAAACCCAACCCAAAGTAGAATTGAGGAAAACCGATGCTGTATATGATTTTAAAAATGTCAACAGTTACTTCACTGTATATTCTTCTGACAGTTCTGATCTGGAATAAATACAGAAGCAGTACCCTGAGACCAGCGGATCAGCTTCTGATCGGCGTAATATATGGTCTTTGTTCTGTGCTCTCTACCCATTATGGCATAGATTACGGAGACATGATGCTGAACGTGCGGGATATCGGACCGCTGGCTGCGGGATTGTTTTTTCATCCTGTAAGCGGCGTGATCGCCGGCCTGATCGGCGGTATTGAGAGATACATTGTAGGAACATATTTCGGAGTTGGTTCCTACACCCGAATCGCCTGCAGTCTCTCTACCTGTCTGGCAGGCTTTCTGTCTGTACTATACAACAAAGTTATTTTCCGGGGAAAGAAGCCTTCCCCCATCTATGCTTTCTTTATGGGGGCCGTGATGGAAGTCTTCCATATGTATGTGGTTCTCATCACGCACCGGGCAGATATGAAGATGGCTTTTTATGTGGTAAGGATCTGCTCAGTTCCCATGATCATATTCACAGGTCTGGGACTGGCCTTATCCTCCCTGGTTCTGATGAAGCTGTCAGGGGAATGGCGTACACCTTCCCGGCAGCTTAAAGGCGAAAGAGTTCCTGTATCCAGACGGTTTCAGTTCTGGCTTTTTGCTGTCACGTTCACCGTGTTCCTGCTCAACTTTGCTTTCAGCTTTGCCATGCAGACCCAGTCAGCTTTTCAGAATGCGCAGACTTCTTTAAAAAAGAATTCTGAGGCACTGAAAACAATATACAGAAGAGCCCTGAATGATATCGATCAGGAGACAAAGGGTACTGACCGGGAAGAGCTTGCCCTGGCAAGAACATTTGCCACGATGTATATCAACAGCGAAAACCGCTTTGACCTGTATAATTCTTCTGGAAAAGTCATCGTCGGCACCCACATCGGTGAAGTCCTCACTGACGATGAGATGGCTCTCATCCAAAGCAAGCTTGACAAGAAGTCCTTCATCCTCACCCTGTCCGGAACCGAGTATCTGTGCCGGTCGGATGAACTCGAAAACGATTTGACGCTTCTGACCATGCTGCCTACGGAGGAGGTGTATGCCAGCAGAGATGCGCAGGCCTACGAGAACACCTTTGCCAATATCCTGCTGTTCACTGTCATCTATATTCTGATCTCGTATCTTGTGCAGCAGATTATTGTCAATAATCTGAACATGATCAACCGTTCCCTGGACAGAATCACCAACGGCAACCTGAACGAGGTCGTTGAGGTGAGAGACTCCACCGAATTTGCATCTTTGTCTGATGATATCAACCATACCGTTGATGCATTGAAGGGATACATTGAAGCGGCGGAAAAGAGAATCGAGCAGGAGCTGATCTTTGCCCATACCATACAGGATGCCGCTCTCCCGAAGAATTTCACCTTCCCCCGGTCGGAGTTCGAGTTGTACGCTTCCATGGATCCGGCCAAAGAGGTCGGGGGAGACTTCTATGATTTCTTCTTTGTCGACATGGACAGAATAGCACTGGTGATAGCGGATGTATCCGGAAAGGGAATTCCGGCTTCCCTGTTCATGATGCGGGCCAAGACAGCAATCCGCAGTCTGGCAGAGTCCGGCAGCAGTCCTGCCGAGATCTTCTACAAAGCAAATAATTCGCTCTGTGAAGGAAATGATGCGGAAATGTTCGTGACAGCCTGGATTGGCATCATCGATCTCAACACCGGCAAGATGACCTGTGCCAATGCAGGACATGAATACCCGATGCTGATGCGCGCCGGAGGAGATTACAATCTCTATAAGGACAGACATACGATGCCTCTTGCCACTATTGAAAACATCAGGGCAAAGGAGTATGTGATTACTTTGGAACCCGGAGACCGCCTGTTTGTATACACCGACGGTATACCGGAAGCCATCAACGAACAGACAGAGGATTATGGCACAGACCGCCTGGTCCAGAAACTGAACACGCTGAAGGATGTCTCTACGGTGGAAACACTTCTTTCCGTCCGACAGGATATCAGCATCTTCGCAGGCAATGCGGAGCAGTTTGATGATATAACGATGCTCTGCTTCTTCTACCACGGAAACGATTCTGAAGAATAATGAAACATATGGAGGCAAAAAATGAAAAAACTCATGATTATGAGTGCAGTACTTCTGGTACTGAGTACAAGTTTTGCTCTTACAGGCTGCGGCAATACGAGCAGCAGCACAAGCGGTGAGAGCACGATCAGCGACAGCAAAAGCGAGACTACAAGCGAAAGTACAGGCGTCAGCAAAGCTGAAACTGCTGCCTATAACTGCCCCGGTACAGGATTCGGCTTTGACCTTCCGGAGAGCGTGAAGTTAACCAATGGGTTTCTGGTTATGCATGATGAAGGCGATGTAGATTATGACAGCGGCGTTATGAATGGCTGGCCGGTGTATTTCGATGTCTCAGAAGAGAAATATAACTCGATAACAGAGGCAGACGCAGGCAAGTTTCATTCCGGATTCTCTTTCCAGATCATGTGCGTGAAAGATGTGGATACAGAAGAAGAGGCAAAAGATAAGATATTGGCCCTGGTTAAAAAGATAAAGGGGGAAGTCGGCGAGGAAGATAGAGCATCATGCAGCAAATTCAAGATGATCCATAAGGAAAACGGCTACATATGGCTGGCATCCACGAACGAAAGGTCAGACAACATCCGGGAAGATTGCAAAGACGAGTATAATGCATTCTACGATGCCACTGATGAGATCATAAGCAACATGAAGTTTTTTACTCCCCAGGTATGGCATGGCGCTGAAGAAGGAACATCCGTCTCTTTCGAGACCGTCAATCTTGATGGCAATCCGGTGAATTCCAAAGCGCTTTTTGCGCAGAACAAGGTGACTATGATCAACATTTGGGCCACAAGCTGCGGCCCCTGCATCCAGGAGCTGCCGGAACTGGAGGCTATGGACAAGGAATTCGAAAAGAAGGGCGGCGCCATCATCGGTCTGTTGGATGACGTATGGGTGAGCAACATGAAATATCTTGACGAAGCGCAGTCTATCATTAAGGAAAACGGCGTAACCTACCCCAACCTGTGCGCATGGGAGGGGTACAATGATGTGCTGTCGCATGTTGGAACTCCTACCACTTATTTCGTGGACAGTCAGGGGAGGATTCTCGGAGATCCCATCCTTGGCGCTAATCCCAAAAAGTATAGAGAAAGAATGGAGGAGTATCTTTCACAGGCAGAATGACATCCACAGATCCGATAGATACGTATTGATACGGAGGTGCAGGCTATGCGCATGATCAAAAACATACTTTTTAAGGGCAGCAGAGCAGCAAGGAAAGGCCGCCCAAGATTCGGGAAACACATGTTTGTCGGAGCGCACAGATATGTTTACTACATAGACAAACGGCCTTACTATTATTTCAGTGACCGGCCATATACTGTTGAAGACGCAACATCATGGAAAAGGCGCGGCCTGTTCTTTTCCTTAGTTATAACTATAATACTCTTAAGTGTACTCTTCGAGGGCGATTCGACTGTGTTGGGACCCGCGATGGTTCCGTTTTATATCCTGGGTTCATGCCTGACCATATATAATGTATTACGTTTTATCGCATTTTTGACCATACATCCTGAAGAGGATCCCATGCTGCAGTCATTCCAGTGCACAGAAGATTTTAAAAAACCCCCCGAGATTACCTGTAAGTACTGTGGAGGTATATTTTCTCACGGAGCACATACAGTCTGCCCTCATTGCAAAGCAACTATCGAGGATGATGAATCCTGAATCTAAAAAAAGGAGGGGCAAAAGCCCCTCCCATATCTCCTATTTTCAGCTCTTTATCGGCAAAAATGGAATCAGTGCCCCGGCAAGCTGCGGCATCGGCATCGAATGAAGCCATATGTGTCCCGGTCCTGTAATGACTGTATTGA
>CADBNQ010000007.1 GCA_902796045.1 uncultured Lachnospiraceae bacterium
GCTTCCGTATAAAGCTCTTTCTTCATCAAATGTCTGATCTGCTATCATCTGCATAAAACCTGTCCTCCTGAATTCAATATATCCGGGGCATCCATCATGATTTCCTTTTGTTTTCCATCGTTTTTTTCGTCCTGCAATCTTATCATAACCCCTTGCGTTTTATATTGCAAATGGTCATATTGAATATCATATTATTCATAAATAGAATACCATAGGGATATAGAGGGAATGATATGGAAATCAGATCTTTACGGTATTGTCTCGCTGCAGCCAGAGAAGTAAGCATGACAAAAGCAGCCGAACCGCTCCACGTCACACAGCCGACTCTTTCAAAAGCAATGGAATCATTGGAAGATCAGCTTTCCAATAGTCCGCACACACGACCAGCTGTCCCGCAGGGAGGGTAACGTAATGGGAGAGGCGCAGCACTGACGGTAACGATTATCAGCAGTATGCAAAAACTCCTGACAACCTATCTGTTTCAGTGGTCGTCAGGAGTTTATTAACATCATGGCCTTAAGGATTCCGGATCACTATTGTTCTGCATCCGCAGCCTCTTCCGTTTGCATTTCTGCCAGATTCTCTTCACAGAAAAGAGTGATGACATTTTCGATCATTTCTTCATCAGCATCTACGGGGAATCCTGCTGCCAGCCAATAAGCGTACGGTCCTTCGTTATACTGTGAAAGGGCATCAACATCACTTCCATATCGGAATTCCAGATGATATGTTGACGCAGGTGTGTCAGGCATCATATAGAAGTATTTGAATTCACCTGCATCTTCATCCTCTGTCTCATACAGGTAGCCATCCATCAGTCCTGCCAGAGAAAGACCGTCAACGAACTTGTACTCGTGGGAGAAAAGCTGGTCACCGTTTTCATCAGTTCCGCTGATCATGCTCCCGTCAAATGTGATGGTGGACGGACCATTGATAAACAGGCAGTCAAACTGTGCGCCTTCGGATCCATCCCCGAATGCGTCTATTGCTTCCTGTCCGTAAACAGTTCCATTGCAGGCAGCTTTCAACATCTCTGCCACTTCGGGGGCAGCCTCTTCACCAACGACAGCTATACAGGGATCAAGCCACAGCTGATCATACTGAGAATCCGTTATAATCGGGAACAGCGGTTCATATGTTCCTTTTATATCTTCCAGCAATTCTATGGCTTTTGCGGCATCGTCCTCAGTGGAAACAGTTTCTTCCGGTTCAGTGCTTTCAGCCTCTGCAAATGCGCTCATCGTTGGTCCGCCTATAGCCATCACAGCGGCCAAAGCAAATACAGGCATTTTTTTCAGGACATGGTTCTTCATAGTTTTCATTCCCCTTTCTTTATGTCATTATTTAATGTTTGTTTCCTGTGCTCCGCGACATTTTCAGCAGCTTCCGTTTCAGCTCTGACAGTAGGAAAGCCACTATGAAGACTGCCGCGCAGATGAAGATGCTGCTCATTTTCTGCCTCCCTTTCCTTTTGGATCAGGCCAGCGCCGCGCCAAGCTCCCGGCATTTTTCTGTCTCTTCATCTCCCGGCGCATCATTGGCAATCACGCTGCTATCGACCAGTTCGGCGCCGGCTTCACGGCACCTTTCCTCCCAGTCCCGCATCCACTGACCGTCGCCCCAGCCATAGGAACCGAACAGGGCAATCTTTTTTCCTGAAAGGGCTGTTTCTACGTCCGTGAACATTGGGTCAAACTCGCTTTCCTCCAGTACCTCATCGCCCATGGCGGGGCAACCGAATGCGATGCCGTCAAAATCACCCATCTGCTCCGCGGTAAACTCTGATGCTTCAAAAACAGACACCTCTGCCCCTTTGCTTTTAGCGCCTTCCTCCACCGCATCTGCCATGGCTTTCGTATTACCTGTGCCGCTCCAGTAAACAACTGCAATCCTACTCATGTTAAATCAATCCTTTCTTACTTTATTTGCATCCTGCCCATAAAGGCGGCCGCTTCCGACCGTCAGCTGAAGCAGAGATCTGCCTTTTGGAAACTTTCCGCCTTCCGCCATATGCCGGAAACATGTTGACGATTTTCAGGCCCGCCAGGGTGGGGAACCATGATCGATCAAAAACTGTTCAGACATCAGTCCGTTTCCTCCCGTCATGCGCAGTGCGTGTGTTCCTTCAGAATATCCACCAGGCAGTTCATGGAACTGGTATGTGACCGGATAACCTTCGTGTCCCCGCATATGCCTGTCAGGGCACATTGAAGCATCTTGTGTGAAATCGTGTGGGTGAACACAATCAGAAGATCCGGCGTCCCGATTCGGTTTTTCATGTCTGCGCAGGGTTTGCAGAACACCTTTGCTTTACATCCATATTTCCGGCAGGTATTTGAATACTGCCGTTCCATACATTCGTTTCCACCGAGAATCACTATACTCATAAAAACCTCCGGATTTTGTAGTTAGTTATATCTAACCATGTGTCCTTTTAAAACCGCCGCTTTTTGCTGCGGCGGTTAGCTTCAACTAACATATTATACGGATTCTTTTTGTTTGTCAAGGAAAAAATTCATTTCCTGCTGCGGAAACAAGCAAGTTCTTCTTCAAACTTGCTTGTCACCCTCTATTACCTATTAACTCGCACAGAAGATGCTGCCTGGTTTTTCACAGCAGAAGCTGATCGAATCCGGCTCACATGCACTTGTGTGCGCATCACCGCCTGTAAAATGCTTCTATCGCTTTCCCGATATACTGTGCGGATCCGTCTCCTTACACA
>CADBNQ010000008.1 GCA_902796045.1 uncultured Lachnospiraceae bacterium
AGCATTCCAGTAGTAGGGGTTCTTGGTGAATGTGATGTGAGAACCCGGCTCCCATTCTGTCATATAGAAAGGTCCGTTGCTGATGTATGTCTCGGGAGCTGTAGCCCAGGCATCACCATTTGCCTCGATGGTTGCCTTCTGAACAGGACTCAGGGTGGCAAAAGCGGCAAGACTGCCAAAATAAGTACATGGTTTGTCCATCTCTACGACAAGTGTAGATGCATCAGGCGCTTTTACATCAAGCTCGTCAAGATCACCCTTGATTGCCTCATCAAAGCCGTCAACCATGCCAAGTACTGTCTCAGCATAGGGGGCTGCAACTGCAGGGTCGCAGACACGTTTCCAGCTGTAAACGAAATCCTCTGCGGTAAGGTCTGAACCATCGGACCATTTCAGTCCGTCCCTTAAATGGAAGGTCCATGTGAGACCATCTTCTGATGTCTCCCATGTCTCTGCGCATCCGGGCTGAAGAGAGCCGTCCTGACCAACAGTGAGCAGACACTCAAATGCATGAAGAATTAAGTTGCCGCCGTCAACTGCACTGTTTAAGGCCGGGTCGATTGTCTCAGGGTTGGGGCCGATCTGAACTTTCAGTTCTTTCTCTCCGCCGCCCTTGGAACCGCCGTCCCCGGAATCCTTTGATCCGCTGCAGGCAGCAAGGCTGATCACCAGAACTGCTGCCAGTGCAAGTGCCAATAGTTTTTTTCTCATTTTTCTCCTCCTTATAAACATGATAATAAATTGCGGTATATAATATATACCATTTATAAGAACCATTCTGAAGATGGCACTTATCGTCAGTTACACTTATCCAGATTGTGGCAGGCAGCAAAGTGTCTGGGCTTAACCTCTTTAAACTCCGGGACCTCCTGAGCACACTGTTCGGTTGCATAAGGACATCTTGTTCTGAACCGGCAGCCTGAAGGCGGGTTCAGAGGACTGGGAACATCCCCTTCCAGAATGATACGTTTGCTTTTCCTTGCCTGGACAGGATCGGCAATCGGGATAGCGGAGATCAGGCTCCGGGTGTAAGGATGCATGCTGTGCATGGTCAGCTCATAGCTGTCCGCCAGCTCTACCAGGTTGCCCAGATACATGACGCCGATCCGGTTGGATATATGCTTGACCACAGAGAGAGCATGAGCGATGAAAAGATAGGTCAGTCCCATGCTCTCCTGCAGGTCCTCAAACATATTGATCACCTGCGCCTGGATCGATACGTCCAGCGCAGATATAGGCTCATCGCAGACGATAAACTCAGGATGGACTGCAAGGGCCCTTGCAATTCCTACACGCTGCCGCTGTCCGCCGGAAAACTCGTGGGGATAACGGTTGGCATGCTCAGAATTCAGGCCAACCCGCTGCAGAAGATTGATGATCCTGTCATATCTTTCCTCTTTGCTCTCAGCCAGTTTATGGATGTCAATGGGTTCACCGACGATATCTCCCACCGTCATACGGGGATCCAGGCTGGCATAAGGATCCTGAAAGACAATCTGCATCTTCTTGCGGTAAGGCATCATATCCTCGGCAATCTTTTTCTGTTTATCAAAAATCACTTTTCCGTCATAGATGATCGTACCGTCAGTAGGCTCATAGAGGCGGAGCAATGTCCGTCCTGTCGTGGTCTTGCCGCAGCCGGACTCTCCCACCAGACCCAGAGTCTCACCCCTGAAGATGTAGAAATTGACATCATCTACGGCCTGCACATATTTTTTATTCTTTCCAAAGCCGCCGGCCGGAAAATACTGTTTTAAATGTTGTACTTCAACTAATCGATCCCTGCTCATCTTCCAGCCTCTCTTTCCATCTCTTCCTTCTGGTTCATCCAGCACTGTGTATAGTGTACATCCGTGATATTGGTCACAGGAGGCTTCTCTCTGAGGCAGATCTTCATACAGGAATCACAGCGGGGGGCAAAGGGACATCCCTTGGGCGGATTCAGCATGTCGACCGGTGTTCCCTCAATAGGCACCAGGCGTTCATGTTCCTTTGCATCCAGTCTGGGAATGCTTCGAATCAGTCCCTTGGTATATTCATGTTTCGGATTATAGAAAATGTCATCTGTCAGTCCGTACTCGATGATGTGACCGGCATACATAACAGCGATCTTCTCACACATGTTGGCGACGATCCCCAGGTCATGAGTAATCATGATGATGGCCATGCCAAGCTTGTCCTTCAGCTCCAGGATCAACTCCAGGATCTGGGCCTGGATGGTCACATCCAAAGCCGTTGTAGGCTCATCTGCTATCAGCAGCTTCGGCTCACAGGCCAGGGCCATGGCGATCATCACTCTCTGCCGCATACCCCCTGAATGCTCATGGGGATACTGTTTCAGACGCTTCTCCGGCTCATTGATCCCGACCAGTTCAAGAAGCTCCTTTGCCCTTTCATAAGCCTGCTGCTTATTCTTATCTGTATGGAGCAGGATGGCCTCCATGATCTGGTTGCCGATGGTATAGACCGGATTCAGGCTGGTCATGGGATCCTGGAAGATGATGGATACTTCATTTCCCCTGATCTTGCGGAATTCTGCCTCTGTCAGATCATTGATCCTGTGTCCGTTAAAGTCTATGGTGCCCCCGATCAGCTTGCCCGGGTAGGCAGTCAGTCCCATCAGGCTGTAGGCCGTTACCGACTTGCCTGATCCTGACTCCCCGACGATGCCAAGGACCTCGCCAGGTCTGATCTTAAAGGAAACATCGTTTAATGCTTTTACCTCGCCTGCCGGTGTAAAGAAGGAAAGGCGTTCGTGCTGTATGTCAACAAGATATTCACTCATAAATAACTCCTTTCTATCTTTAGTTTTTCAGCTTCGGATCAAATGCGTCTCTCAAGCCGTCGCCTAAAAGGTTGAAGCTTAAGATGATCATACTGATCACAAAAGCGGGGATAAAGAGCTGATGCGGGTTCGTATTCAGTCCATTGATGGCATCACTGGCCAGACTGCCCAGGGATGGCATGGGAACCGCAACACCCAGTCCCAGGAAGCTCAGGAAGCTCTCCGTAAAAATGGAAGACGGAATCTGAAGAGTTGTGGTGACAATCAGGGTACCGATACAGTTGGTAAGAAGATGGTTTTTGATGATACGGCTGCTGCTGGCACCCAGTGCCCGGGCTGCCGTAACATACTCGCTCTCCTTCAGGGTCAGGATCTGGCTTCGCACCATACGGGCCATGCCCACCCAATAAAGAAGTGCAAATACAATAAAGATACTGATCATGTTCTCACCGACAACATTGACCCAGTTAAATCCAGGTATTTCAGCCAGCTTTTTTAGAGGATCCTGTATGGCAAAAGACAGGAGAACGATCAGAAGGACATCCGGGATCGTATAAATGATATCAACAATACGCATCATCACCAGATCTACCCATCCGCCGGCAAAAGCCGCAACGGATCCGTAGATAGATCCGATCACCAGAATGATTGCCGCTGCGATCAGACCGACAAGAAGAGAGATCCTGGTTCCCATCATGACACGGATGGCATAATCACGTCCCATCTTGTCAGTGCCGAGAAAATGCGGAAAGACCTCCTCTCCTGCAGCTATTCTGGCCTGTTCATCGGCTGAATATGTCATCGGTTTCAGGTTATTGGCACCAATGATCTGATCCTTATAGGTATATGGATAAAAACTGGGTACGACAAAAGCAAAGATCATGATCACCAGAATGATGGCAATACAGATCATCGCTACTTTATTCTTCCTTAATCTTCGGAAACCGTCTTTCCAGAAACTGACGCTTTCCCGCATGATGACCAGGCTCTCCTTCTCATCCTTAGAAGCCGGAAGGAAATCATCCGGATTCAGGTTAAGTTGAAGGCTGAGCGGATTCTTTTTTGTTTCCATGATTTATTCTCCTGCATTCTCTACTTCAGTGTGATTCTCGGGTCTACAATCTTATAAACAATATCAACGATCACATTCATGATGATCATAAAGGTGGCCAGAAAGATGGTGGTACCCATGATCATGGTATAATCACGTCCGTTGATTGCTTTGATAAACTCGCCGCCCAGACCGGGGATGGTAAAAATCTTCTCCACAATAAAACTACCGGTCAGAGTGTAGGCGATCATGGGCCCGAGGTAGGTGATCACAGGAAGAATCGCATTACGAAGGGCATGCTTGAAGAGGGCAACCTTCTGGGAAACTCCCTTAGCCTTGGCTGTCCTCATATAGTCCTGTCCCAGGACATCCAGCATGGAGGACCGCATGAGCCGCATGATATAAGAAGTCGGATAGGCCGACAGGGCAAAAACCGGCATGAGGTAATTCTGCCAGCTGGTCAGCCCCAGGGTCGGCAGGATCTTCATCTTCACACCAAAGGCATACATCAGCAGGGTACAGATAACGAAACTGGGCACGGCGATGCCGCAGGTGGCGATCACCGAAAAGAGGCTGTCCACCCAGGTACCTCGTTTATAGGCTGCAAGAACACCCAGCGGGATGCCCAGAAGGAGCGACATAAGAACCGCGATTCCTCCTACTTTTGCAGATACGGGAAACTTGGATGATATGATATCCATGACAGTCCGTCCCCTCTGCTTCAGACTGTCGCCGAAATCTCCGTGAAGCGCCCCTGATATGTAAGTCAGATAGCGCTCATAAAAGGGCTTATCCAGTCCGTACTTTGCCTCCAGAGCTTCAGTTGCCGCAGGGCTGATGGCCTTCTCAGAAAGGAAGGGCCCTCCGGGAACCAGATTCATCAGGCAGAAGGTGATGGTTGCAACCGCCCAGATCGTGACGATTGCCAGAATGATTCTTTTTGTAATGTACTTTCCCAATGTTCTTGTCTCCTATTAGTATAAATCCTTTATCTGATCAGTTACAAAAGTCTAAAGATTAGTATACGCTTCTTCCCGTATGTAATCAAGGGTGATTTCTCTCTTTCAATCTCTGACGCATCCTCAGCTGGCAAAATACAGCCGTTCGAAGATGTCCTCTGCGTCAGCTCCGTTGACAAACTGGGGATAGGTTCCGGTTACCTTGAGCCTGACGATCTTTCCACTGTCCAGCAGCGCATCCACATATTCCTGGCCGTCAGTCCGGTAGAGGCTGAAGCTGCTGCCTGCAGGAATGGTCTCGCCCGCTTTCTTCACCTGGCCGTTCTCGTCCACGATGTCTGCCTTTATATCCTTGACCGACTCTAATGTGATCTGTCCCACGATCTCATAATACTGGTCATCACTTTCCGGCACGCCGCTTTTATGGACATGATACAGCTTACTGCCGTCATAAGTACTTAAGAGATCGAATCTGCTGGTCATGGGCATGGTATCCGGATCAGTCAGATCTATCCTGTAACGAGAGTAGGTCTCATCCTGACTGCCGGAACCTGATACAGCCTCTGACAGAGCCATAAGTCCCAGAGAGACCGGAGTCCCGGAACTGATATCAAACATATACAGGTTCACAACATCGTCATCGCCGGTGCACCTCAGATACAGGAAAGCCTGTTTCTCTGCCGTATAGATAATCTCGGGGTCAATCTGATAGCAGTATACGTCATTCACCTTGACAGTCTGGTCATTGACGGTAACACTGAGTTCCTGGATATTGTCAGCCTTCTCATCATAGGAATAAGACACAGAAACCCTCTGGGTCTGACCATTTTGTTCCACATCCGCAGCCAGACCGGACTCTGATGGCAGATCACATATATAGCCAAGGCCTTCCTCCGGAAGGCAGGTATCAGTAAAGAGGTCTTTGGCAGCACTGTAGAATATGGTGACAGACTGACTGCCCTCGGAGTAGGGCGCCAGGTCGTAGGGGCTGAAAAAGCAGGTGAGGCCCTGCGGGTCCAGCGTCCAGACCAGGGCACTGTCATCTTCACCGTTTACTTCTTTATCTATGGTTTTCTTCATCTCATCAAAGAATTCCACAGATTCATATTTTGTCTTAAGGCCCTCCTGAATCAGCCTGCTCAGTTCTTCCCGGTCCTTAACGACCTGGTCAAGGCTGATCTCTTGCCCGTTTGCTGTATTGTAGTTCAATCCTGTATAAACATAATTATCGTGTTCTCCTCCTGCGTAATCCCGGCTGTACTCCAGGATGCTGACCACCTTGCTGTCAGCCCGGCGAACCTGCAGAGTGTCGGTGATGTCATAACCTTCAGGATCATTCCGTCTGGCAGAGGGGTCATCTTTATAGAGCTGGACATAGTCATCGATCTTTTTCCTGACTTCCTCAGTTTCCTCTGCCATCCGACTGTCCAGAGAGGCTGCAAGAGCACTGTATCTCCCGGCAGAGTCCTCAGAGAGCCGTAGATTATCGTGCCTGCCCGACACATAAACGGTCTCATTTGCCTCATCCGCCTCCCTGATATACATGGAAGCGATCTCAAGCTCCGGACGTTCTGCTGCCTCTGCAGCGAGGCCGGCGGTTGACATTAAAAATATCACCATGCCTGCCGCTGCAGGTATAAATAACTTCTTTATATTGATCATCTGCTATCCTCCCTGGTTCATCCCGGGCTCTCTTCTTATAAGTAGAGAGTCTCTTTGAGGGAAACATATTTGTCGGCGATACACACAATCCACGCTTCCCTGCTCTTTGGAATCTTTGTAATGGTCAGCGGCCACATATGACTGTCGATGACGCTTGCTACATCATCTTCCACCTTGAGATATTTCCTGGCATTGGTCACAGCCCTGCCGGGATGGATAAATCCATGCCAGTCATGACTGCCATTGTCCTTCTCATGCCAGTCGTATAAATAGAAATCATGCAATATGGCCCCCTTGAGCAAAGTCTCTTCATTTGCTTTCAGATGGAGCTTCCGGTTGAGACTGTAGCTGGCAAGGGCAACACTTTCGCAATGATCAAAGGTGGACACTTTCCCGTGCTGGATATACTTTTTCATCTCCTGCACATGACTGTCATTAATAATCGGGTCTAATGTGTCCGCTATGGTTTTCATGTCGTCTGTTTTCAATCTGGACATACTCTGCTCCGATTCTTTTGATGCTCCTTTAACTTCTTCATCTATATTATCACATGTTCGGCCAAGGCTCTATTATGCATTTTGTACATAATCACTCGAACTGTTTGTCACTAACTCACAAAAAGAAGACGTCAAATTGGCGGTAACCTTTTGACGCCTCCTGTGTCTTCATATTCGCTTCTTAAACGCTTTTTTATCCTTACAGCCGAATGATCAGAAGGGGTACTTGTATCCGTTTTTGGCACAGGATTTCACCCAGTTTTCCTTCTTGTAGATACATCCGGTATCGCCGTCCACTATGAAATGGCCGCCGCAGGCAGTACATGTGTACTCCACCGTATGCATTTTATCATCCTGCCGCAGATCTCCGTTTTTGACAGCGTCTCCGGCTTCTCCACAATAGGGGCACTGAATCCACCAGCCTTTGGTATAGAGACTGTCCATATCTTCAGTAAATCCGCCGGCAACATCATCAAGCTGATCTTCTGACAGCTTTATCATCTTTCCGATCAGTACAGCATCTTCTTCTTTGGCCTCTAAAAATACCTTATCCTTTATAGAATCAAACATATAGTATTCCTTTCATTTAAGGCCCGGCTTAAGCCGGGCCTTCATTATATATCATAGAGTTTCATTAATTGATCTGTACCTGAATCTCGATTGTCTTGGACTTATAATTATCGTCACCTTCAGCTGTAACAGTGATGGTTACATGATCCTCCGTCTTCTTAAGTCCCTTATACACACCATCTCCTATATGTTTTGCATAGCTGGGGGACTCAGATCCAAACTTCACCTTGCCGCGGGCACCGGAAACGATTACTCTGGCTGTCCCGTCCAGAGGAATCCTGTTGTTCCTGATGGAAGCCTTGAAATTGCTCTGAGATGCCTTGTAGATGGTAAAGTAGACCTTCCTGGTTCCTTTGTACTTGCCACGGCCTTTCACGTAGATCGTTGCCCGTCCGGCATTTCTGTTATTGTCATAAGATAAGGTGTAGTCTCTGTCTTCTTTCAGTCTGGTTCCGTTATAGACAACTTTAACGGAAGGTGTCTGTCTGTCGCCGTCATAGACGATCTTGCCGCCGAGAACTGTCACCTTGCATAATTTACCTGCCAGATCCCTGGAGCCTACAGTAACCTTGATCTTCTTGGTTACCTTGGCATAGTTGGTATTGCCGGCAGCTGTAACAGTGATCGTACACTTTCCAAGCTTATGGCCTTTTACAACACCGTCATCATTGACAGAGGCAATCCTGCTGTTGCTGGACTGGAAGGTAACCTCTCCCTTGGCTTTTCTGACATCGATCTGCTCTTTCTCGTTGATGTCAAGAGTATCATCGTCAATGGTTGCCTTCATGGGATTCTTTGCCTTGTTGATCCTGAAAGTCTTCGTGACAATACCGGAGTATTTGTTCTTACCTGTGATAACAACTGTTGCCATGCCGGCATTCTTGTTGTCTCTGTAGGAAACCTTGTAATCCTTTTTGTTTTTCAGCTTCTTGCCATAGAGGGTCACCTTTACAGAAGGCTTCTTGGCCTTTCCGTCATAAGTGTAGGTCTTCTTGGAGAGCTTGATCTTGGTCTTGCCCTGAATCAGCCTCTGGCCAAGCACTTTAATACTGAGATTGGCAGTAGCAGGATTGAAATTGGCATCGCCGGCAGCTGTCACAACGATAGTGGTGTTGCCGCGCTTCTTCCCGTAGATCACGCCGGCATTGTTCACTGATGCAACAGATGGATTGGTGGATCTGAAGGCCAGCGCGCCATGGCTTCCGCCTACGATAATGTTAGTCTTACCCTTTACAGAAACATAGTTGGGGTTGTACTGGAAGGTCATAGCCTGATTGGCCTTGGTGATGGTAAAGTTCACAGTTGTCTGACCAGTATATTTTCCTTTACCCTGAACAACCACGGATGCTGTACCTGCATTTACATTATTATCGTAGCGCACTATCTCATAATCCGTGTTCATGATCAGAGAAGCGCCCTGATAGGTCAGGTTCACCTGTGGTGTGATAGGGTTGCCGGTATAGACCTGGCTGGATGGGTTCACACTGGCACTGCAGTTATTAATGTTGATGCTGTCTTCCGCAGAAACCGTGAGAGCCATTCCCATAAAGAGAGTGAGAACCAGCACAGTCAATGCGAGTCTGATATTCAATGTCTTCAT
>CADBNQ010000009.1 GCA_902796045.1 uncultured Lachnospiraceae bacterium
TATTATTCTCAGGATAGAAAATCTTTCCCACGTCCATCGCCATCTTGGCTTCCTTGTAGGACCTGGAGACCTCCTTGATCTCACCTATGATATTGCCATAGGCTACCTTGACCTTTGTCATGGCTTCCGTATGGAGCATATCGATGATGGTCTCAGCGGTCCTGCGGAGCTCTTCATAACCCTCCGAGGCCTTGAGCTCCTTGACGATGATGATGTTTTTCTCATCGACGGCAGTAATAAAATCCTTTAATCTGGATGAGAAATAATTCCTTATCGTCTCAAAGGCAATGTTGTCTTTGTCGGTCACAGTCTCAATGATCAGGACAGCCCGCTTGACTTCTGTCTCAATATGAAGCTTTTTGGCCCGATTGTAGATATCCACCAGAAGCAGATTATCAAGGAGCAGGTTTTTGATAAAGTTATCTTTATCGAAGCGCTCCTTGTAGGCGACAAGCAGATTCTGTATCTGAAATGCCGCCATCTTGCCGATCATATACACATCGTCTGTCTCTCCTTTGACCAGAATAATATATTCAAGCTGTCTTTCATCAAATACTTTAAAGAACTGATAGCCCTGGAGCATCTGGCTCTCAGCCAGAGAATCAGCAAAAACCAGAACTGCTTCACGGTACTCTTCCACTGCGTCAAGTGTTGATGCCAGAGGCTTTCCCTCGGTATCCATCACACAGAGGTCGATTCTGGTAATCGCTTTGATCCCGTCAATCGTATCCTGCAAAATCTGATTTGAAATCATAACACCCTCCTGTATTGTCACTCTTATTAGTTATTCTAATACAAAGAAATGAAAAAAAAAAGAGGAAATATGTAAAAACATACAACCTCTCAAAAAAATATACAAAAAAATGTGAAGTTTTTTGTTAATCATGCTCGGACTCAGAATCATTATCTTCATGAACTCTCATTCTGAATACAGACTCGGTAATCTTTGATTCTATCTTATTTTTCCTTCTGAGCCAATAGTACAGGCTTTCAAGATGAAGAAAACGAATCAGGTCCGGCGCATTTCTGTTCTTGTCTGTGATAAAAGAGCGGAGTGATTCTATGCAGATACACAGACCTGCATTCATCATAGGCTGATAATCGCGGAGGAACATCAGCTGGTCCCGGGCAGGCATGAGAAATAGAAGCACATCAGGTATGTGAGCGTTGATCTCATTGACCACTTTAAAAGCTGCGCCTTCCTCCTCTCTGTGAAAGACCATGCCGTCGAGTTTAATATTGGGATAATAACTTCCGGTGTAATCCACCAGTGTATTCATCCTCTCCTCCGTGGAGGTAACAACAAACAGCTCTCTGTACTCTCTGTGAAGCCTGGCAAACAGCCGCCTCATATACTTATCGGTAAAGCTGTCCAGATCACTGTCTTCCGGAAGAGGCTTCTTTGTGACAGCCATCTCCGTATTCCGGTCTCCGGGAAACACCAGCGACAGAGAATTCAGAAGATCCATGGCCTGGGGAGACTCCTCACACATGAGTGAGCTTCCTGCAGTGAGGAAGTAAACCACCTGAAATCCGGGGCTTCTCATCTTCTCCAGCGACAGAGCCACGGCCTTCTCAGGCCGCATATCGCATACGTTCACGCCAAGAACATTCACTTTTCCGGGAATCTGTTCTTTCATAAAAACTCTCCCTTCAGAATCTGTGAGAATTTCAGCGTCAGTGATCAAACCGGATTATTCTGAATCAGTTGCGAAGTTATAGTAGTTTGTCCCACCGGAATTACCGGATTCCTTATCCTCATCCTCCTTATCATTCTCCTCTTCCTCATCCGTCTCAGATTCGGTGGAAGATTCAGTATCTTCCTCTTCAGACTCAGTATCCTCCTCGCTGTCATAGGATTCATAAGACTGGTCCGAGGTCCCGACACTGGTGCTGTCTGTACCGATGTAGACCTGGATATCTCCTCCGGTCTCGATCTCTCCGGTCTCAATATCAGCACCCGGGAAATACTTGAGCAGATCCTGGCCCATTCCTTCCTGGCTGACAACGATCCTGGTGGTGGAAAGGGGACCTTCTTCCTGATAATTGTCGATCAGACTGATGTTATACCCTTCTTCTTCAAGATAAGTCTGCCACTCCGAGGCAAGTCCCTGCCGGAAAGCAGCGTTATAAAGTTCAATAAAATACTCTTTGGAGCTGGCTGCCGTTTCATAGTCATCATCCAGAGTTCCTACTGTATCCTGTTCTCCTGAGGAATCATACTCGGCACTCTGTTTGATCAGGGTGGATACCTGAAGCTTTGCCTTCTGTGAGTCAATGTTGAAGAGCCCCTGGTTCTCCGCTCCCTGAAGGATCCGAACGGTGACGGCATCAGAGCGAAGCTTTCCCCAGACCTCCTTCTCTTCCGTGAAATCTCTGCCCTGACTTGAACTTGCATTGGTCTGGACTTCACCCACAAGGTCCGATCCTTTTCCGGAATCGACGGCTTTGTCGAGCCAGGCTTCCAGATAGGTATTGGACCGTTCAAGCCTGTCTGACTCCTGCTTGGCCGTTCCGTCCAGATGGGTCATCAGGATCATGGCATCAGGACCGTCGACCCTCTGCTCTCCGGCCTGGAAATAATTCAGCTTTCCGCTGCTGTCTCTGTAGGACAGCAGGTCTGTAAAGTTATAGGAAATTGAACCTCCCTTATCAAGCAGATCCTCAAACTGTTTCTGAGACATGACGTCATACCCGGCAATATCCACTCCAAAGATCTGAGAAAATACATCAACAATGATCCGGTATTTCTCTTCTCCGTAAACACGGGCAATATCATCAAGCTGCAGGGTACTTCCCGCATTGGGTATGCGCTGCTGAATCTCTGTCAGAAGCTTGCCGCCTACTGTCACCTGCACATGCAGGGGAATCAGGAGAACATCCACTGCCCCTGTATCCTTATTCATCATGATGAGACCGCTGTACCTGTTCAGATTGTCGCTGCTCTCGACAAAAAAGAGTGTGTTTTTCATGCTCTTGCTGAGCGTCTCGGCGTCAACCTCAGTATCTGCGGTCTGATCCTTGGCAGTTTTGGCCGTCTGATTCTTCCCTGCTTTCCTGATATCGTAAAAGCTGCCTGTCAGATAATAGGTCACACCTTCAAAGGAACCGACTGCGACCAGTACCATCAAGGCCAGGACAACGACTATCCTGAGCAGGAAAGAAAGGATACGTTTTATTATACTTGGCTTTTCCATTATGGTCCTCCTATAGATCAAAGTCAGGGAAATACGGATAGAGGGAAATTGTTTATTCTTATGAGTTCATCAGCAGGTAGCTGAGACTCCCTCCTCTTCAGGGGGGAGAAAGAGTTAATTATCATCAGAGGGAGTCTCAATCTCCCTACTGA
>CADBNQ010000010.1 GCA_902796045.1 uncultured Lachnospiraceae bacterium
CAGCAGTGTAATAGTATACCCTGGTATGGTGCTCCCTCTCATATCTGCGGATGGCCTGTTTCGCCTCGAAAAGTCTTGGCCTCCCGGGAACTCCGATGGCTTTCAACGCCGGGGATACGGCAAGGCAGATGGTCTTATCCGAACGGGAAGGGTCAGCGACCAGAAGGTTGGCCTTTAAAGGATCCAGACCCATGGCAACGCACTCCACAGAGGCATAGAAGCTTTTCATATCTACTGCTATAAAGGCAGGGGAAGCGTTCGAGGCAAATAGTGCAGAGTCCTTTGTCGTTTTATCTTTGGTCATATCCATCCTTCTCCTTATCGAACACATGTTCTATGGTGTGATATGATTGTAATCGATTATCAGGCCGATGTCAACAGGGAAATAAGTCAAAAAATGCAAAAAACAGGCTCCCCGGGCATATTGACATGCAGGGAACCTGTTTGTTAATCATTCGATGTTTTGTTATCTTTTATGATAGGTCGTATGCAGAAGAAGTTCCGAAAGAGGGCTGAGAGGTTCTTTTAAGAACTCTGTATAAATCTGGGTGATCTCCGGATTGTCCATGGAGTTGCGGTATGTTGACCTCTCATCTTTGGAATACAATGCGTTGATCCGGTTCTGTCTGACATAATCCGGTACCGGGGTTACATTGCAGTTCGGCTGGCCGGCACCGCTGATGCATCCGCCCGGACAGGTCATCACTTCTACGAAATGATATCCGCTCATATCCCCGTTCAGGAAGCGGTCTGCTTCTGCTGTCCCATATATAATACAGGCTTTCAGCTTGTGACCGGCGATCTCCACCTCTGCCACCTTCCGGCTGCTTAAGCCCCTGACAGGCTCCAGCTTAAAGAAGCCTTCGGGAGGATCCTTCTTCTCCAGAACCTTATAAACTGTTCTCAGAGCTGCTTCCATGACACCGCCGGTATTGCCGAAGATCATGCCGCCTCCGGTGCCTTCTCCGAGGATATCATCAAACTTTGAAGGGGTGATATGATCAATATCAAGACCTTCTTCTTTGCACCATTGCACCAGCTCTTTTGTGGTTACGACATAGTCGTTATCCTGAAGCTGATCCAGTCCCAGAAGCTTTCCGGAATCGCATAATTCTTCTCTGCTGATCTCGAACTTCTTCGCCGTACATGGGGTGACCGCCACAGAGACGATCTTCTCCGGATCCAGGTGCATCTTATGGGCATAGTATGTCTTGATGAGCGCGCCCTGCATGCCGATCGGGCTTTTGGCAGAGGAGATATGGGCAAGCTTATCAGGATGCCATGTCTCAAAATACTTCACCCAGGCGGGGCAGCAGCTTGTAAACTGAGGAAGAGGGGCAGAGCCGGACAGTATTCGCTTTAAAAGCTCCGATCCTTCTTCCATGATGGTGAGATCCGCGGCAAATGTCACATCCAGAACATAGTCTGCGCCCAGAGCCCTGAGGGCACCAACCATCTCATCCTGGGCAAAGGTTCCGGGCTCTTTTCCAAAACCATCCGCAAAGCCGACCCGGACAGAGGGCGATGTGGAAAAGATCACAATCTTTTCCGGATCCCTGATCAGTTCTTTTACAATCTTATAATGAGGACGGCCTGTGATGGCTTCCTCGGGACAGGCAGCAGTACATTGACCGCAGCCGATACATTTGTATTCTTCTCCCGGCTGAAAATGATATCTGGCACCTACTCCGATTTCTTCCTGACAGACGCTGAAACAGTGTCCGCATTCTGAACAGAGATCATTGTTCTTAACAATCGCCACATTATCCGGGCTGAAGGGGATCACAAGAGGTTTTATCTGGTTCATTAACATGGTGAGAACCTCCTTTTTCCTAAAATGGCAATCCAAGAGCCTTGCGTTTATCTCTGATCAGTTTCTCCATGGTGTCCGCTGTAGAATCAATCTCTGTATCTATGATCAGCTGTCCGCCGGTCATTTTCTTTAATCCTTCTGTCAGAACACTTACTGCTGTCGGACTTCCTGTTACAAAGGGCGCAAGCGCCAGATGAAGAGGGAATCCCAGCGCAAGTGCATAGGCACCGTCAGCCAGAGCCTGTTCTTCCAGCCACTGTGGCGCACTGATCACAACCGGAAGCTGGGGAAGGTCAACACCCATGGTCTCAGCCAGGGCACAGGCAGCCATCTCAATCCGTCCTATGGCAAGGCAGGGACCGAAGTTCAATACCGGAGGCACACCGAGATCATTACAGACTTCTTTAAGTCCGGGCCCTGCAAGCTCAATGGCGTCCATGGTCATCAGGCCGCAGTTTTCAAGGCCTCCGCAGGTACAGCCTGCGGACAGGATCAGGATATCCTTTTTGATCAGCTCCTTCGCAAGCTCTACTGTGAATACATCATGGCCTTTTGCCCGAAGGTTGGAACAGCCCACGATGGCAACGACACCAAGAATCTTTCCAGAGGCGATCACGTCGATGAGGGGCTGCAGACTTCCGCCAAGAGCTGAGACAAGTGTCTGCTCTGACAGGCCGGTGATGGATTTCTGATATCCATGGCAGCCCATGGGATTCTCACGGCATGCGTCGAGAGCAGGCATAGTCCCGGTAAGCTTTTCTTTTCTGTTCTTATATCCGACCAGGGCTGCCGCAATGATCTCACCTGTGATCATCTCTTTGTCCTCATCTGTGTAAGGAAGGAGTCTGGCGTTCACCTTCTTGGCCACATCATCCATACAGATCATGGGGATATCCAGCTCTTCACAGATTGGTTCGATGCCTGGTATGGTGCAGTTGAATTCGGAAAGTACAAGATCAATACAGCCGGTAAGAAGCACTGCTTCACTGGTGTAATTATTCCCTGCATGCCCTGAGAAGATATTTTTGTAATGAGCGGACCGAGCCTGATAGTCCTGGCCCACACAGGTGCATCCTACGATCCGGATGCCTTTAGCGCCCATCAGCTTGGCGGAACGCTGAATACTTTCCTTCTCCAGGGTTTCCTGAAGATGATGGAACATAGCCTGCTGGTGTCCTGTGATCATGATATTGACATATTCTGGATCGATGACGCCAAGTCCGACAGGATCCATGGTGATCTGCGGCGGTCCCATGATGATATCATTCATCAGGTTGGTAAGGATCAGACCATAGGTGCCGGTAGAGATGCCAAGTCTCAGGCAATGCATCAGCATGTTTACCGGATCAGAGTTGAGGTTGGTGGAAGTTTTGACTATGGCGTTAAATATCTCATCCTTTGCTCCGCCGGGCATGATACCCAGAGTCTTCCATACATCCAGCCTCTGCGGGTAGGCAATCTTTTCAATCAGCTCCATCTTCTCATCAATCGGACGTCTCAGATCCTCAAGGACAGCATCTGCGATCATCACTGCTGTCTCAGCACAGACATAGGGACATTCCGGGTTACAGTTTCCCTTGCAGTTGATGCCAAGAATCTTTGCCAGCCTGGATACGGCTCCCTTGTTCCGGATCTTTTCTCCCCGGTCCACATACCCCTGGGCGACTTCTTTTAATCTTCGGGCAGTGTTCTCTACCACATGAGTGTAGCAGCCTGAGCCGGCGGCAACAGACCGCAGGAAATTACGACAGGCGATGGTATCAGCATCTGCGCCGCACACACCCTTCGGCTTGGCTGGTGATATACGGCATGGTCCGTTGGAGCACAGGCGGCAGCAGACACCACTCAGTCCGTATCCGCACTTATTGGCCTGATTCACCATACGATGATGCGAAGTATCATAAGGCGCTTTCTCGAGAAACTCCTCGAGCGGTTTATCCGCGCTGCTGCAAATTAAATCAGACATAGTATTTCTCCTTTTTTAATCATTTCCAGGTATTGAATCTCGTTTGATCACAATAGCCGGGTGACGATAATCAGCTGACTTTATTATAGCCCGTAAAGGATTTTGGCACATGGAATATATGGTAAGATTACATATATTAAATGAACCTGATCAAAATGAAACCGGCGGTGTATTCGATTGAATTTCTTGTGGCTGATGGATGTCTATGATATAATCACATCAGGCGACAAAAGAAAAATCTGATTGCGGATAATCAATAATGTGTGGAGGTGCGATAGATGAAGAAAGCATTATCAATCTGTCTGATTCTTGCCATGCTGGCATGCATGGCCTTTCCGGGCAGTACGGCACAGGCCGCCGACGGGACAGATAGCGGAGGGTATGTATTTGACAAAAATAAAACAGCCCAGCAGCAGCTTGACGATCTCTTTACCACGATCGACCTTATGGATGCTACCATCGAGGATCTTAGCAGGGAGATGGAAGAGGGACATGTGACCAGTGAGCAGATCACCCAGATGTATATCGACCGGATCAACGCCTATGATTCAAAGCTGAAACTCAATTCCATCATCAGTATTAATCCCAGGGCCCTGGCGGAAGCCAGGAAGCTTGACCAGGAACGGGCTCAGGGAAAGATCAGAGGACCGCTCCACGGTATTCCTGTTCTGGTGAAGGATAATATCGACCTGGCGGGAAATGTCACATCGGCCGGGTCCCTGGCTTTGTCCCGCATGGTTGTGAATGAAGATGCCTTTGTCGTAAAGAAACTGAAAAATGCCGGGGCAGTGATCCTGGCAAAAGCCAACTTATCTGAGTTCGCCAGCAGCGCGATTGATTCAAAATCTCTGCTGGGCGGAACGGTACATAACGCTTATGATTCATCCAGAGTTCCGGCAGGGTCTTCCGGCGGCACCGGCGTTGCCATCACATCGAACTTCGCCGCTGTGGGGCTGGGGACTGATACCGGCGGTTCCATCCGGAATCCTTCTTCTTACTCCAACCTGTACGGAATCCGTCCTTCAAAAGGACTGACATCCATCCATGGAATCATACCGCTGATGGGACCCCGTGATACGGTCGGCCCCATGGCCCGCACAGCCCAGGATATGGCCCAGGTGCTGGAGGTCATAGCCGGAACTGACAGCGGCGATGATTTTACGCAGGAAGCCAGGGCTGACGCGCTGGTTGGATCGGGTTATATGTCTGCGCTGACTAAGGATGGTCTTAAAGGAAAGCGGATTGGCTATCTCAGATCTTCTTTTGAGTGTAATCTGAGAGATTTTCTTGACGAAGAGGAGATTAAGGATTATGAAAGCAGGGGAATAGACGTCAACATGAAGCTGCCTGACGCTAAGATAGAGGACATGATCAAAAAAACCCGCGCTAATCTGATCAAAGGCGGTGCCACTTTTGTTGATCTGTCTTCTCAGCTGACGGATAACGAGATACTTAAAGGTGATAAAAGCCTGTACAATACCAACATTGATGAGACGACAGAGTACGATTTTAATAAATATTTACATGAAAAGGGAGGAGCGGCACCATATAAGACCATAAAAGCCCTCGCAAAAAGCGGAAAGGCAGGAATTGATTTCACCAATCTGCCGATTGAGGATGATGATGAGATGATCAATCGGATGGCAGACAGTTTTGAGACCACAGTGAATCCCTACACTAAAAATGTGAACGGTTATATGAGAGGGAATACATGGCAGAGGGTTCTGGATGGGCGTAATAAGGTCACGGAAGTGATGCGGAAGAACAACATTGACGCCATCATGTATGTTGCTACCCTGGATGTAGCACCTACCTATGCGAATCAGTCAGAGCAGTTTAACTATAATATGATTGCCTTTCAGGGTTACGGATTCACTTTTGGGCCTGCCCTGGGTCTGCCGGAGATTGTGATCCCCATGGGATTCAGTGACAAGAACGCAAAAGTTACCACCGAGCTGCCTCTGGGGATGCGTCTTTTCGGAAAATATGGGGATGAAAAGACCCTGATGCAGATTGCCTATGCCTATGAGCAGGTGGCAGGAGAGTCGATCAGGAAGATGCCTGAGAATTC
>CADBNQ010000011.1 GCA_902796045.1 uncultured Lachnospiraceae bacterium
CGTCTATCATGATGGGGTTCAGGGAAACCATGGTATGAAGGCCGGCTGGCCTGGTCACCTTGACCACATTCTTCATCATGATCAGAGGACCGATCGCGATGCACTCATCATAGACCTCTCCCTTGTCGAGGAGGTCCTGCAGTACCGTGGTCACGAAACCTTTCGTTCCGAGGCTTCCGTCATCCGTGGCGATATAGACATGATCACAGAATTCCCTGAACTGGTCTGCCAGCAGCACGTATTCTGCGCTTTTTCCACCGATGATCACATCCACCTTTGTGCCAAGGGAAGCCAGCTTGCGAAGCTGAGGATACAGAGGAGCCGCACCCACGCCGCCGGCCACACCGATCACTTTATTGTCCGTCTTCTTAAGGTCAGCGGGAAGGCCGAGAGGACCCACGAAGTCCTGCACGTATTCTCCTTCCTGTTTCTTGCTCAGGAGGCCCGTGGAATAACCAACAACCTGGTAGATGATGGTCACGGTTTCTTTCTCCCTGTCATAGTCTGCGATCGTCAGCGGGACTCTCTCTCCATCCTCATCCACACGGATGATAATGAACTGACCCGGTTCACACTTTCTGGCCACATAGGGAGCATGAATCTCCATTAGCTCAACTGCATTGTTCAAAACCTGTTTCTTTACAATCTTATACATATTGCAGTGATACCTCGTTCTTTCTATATTCTTATTTTATAATTACTTTTTAGGTTTGTAGGAACTCTTCAGGGAAACGATCCGGTTGAAGACCAGATGGTCCTTGCTGCTGTCTTTAGCGTCACAGCAGAAATAACCCTGTCTTACAAACTGAAAGCTGTCATAGGCTTTGCTTGACGCCAGTCCTGCCTCCAGCTTGCAGTGAGGAAGCACCTTAAGAGAATCCGGATTGAGATTCAGGCTGCCGTCTTCGTTGTAGACACCCTTCTCCTCGTCTACGATATTCTCATAGAGTCTGACCTCCGCATCTGTACAGGAGGCAGCGGATACCCAGTGGATGGTCCCCTTGACCTTACGGCCTGTGAAACCGCTCCCGCTCTTGGTTTCGGGATCATAGGTGCAGAATACTTCGATCACATTACCTGACTCATCTGTCCTGTAGTCTGTGCAGGTGACAAAATAGGCATTCATCAGACGGACTTCATTCCCCGGATAGAGGCGGAAGTACTTCTTAGGCGGGTCGATCATAAAATCATCCCGTTCGATATAGAGCTCTCTGCCAAAGGCGACTTTTCTGCTTCCAAGGCTCTCGTTCTCCTTGTTATTCTCCACATCAAGAAACTCTATCTTATCCTCCGGATAGTTGGTGATCGTCACCTTGATGGGATCAAGTACAGCCATGACTCTGGGCTTTTTCAGCTTAAGGTCATCCCTGATGCAGAACTCCAGCATGGCGTAATCCACAGAACTCTGTGCTTTTGACACTCCGGCCAGCTCAATAAAGGTCTTTATGGACTCCGGTGTGAATCCCCTTCTCCTCAGGGCAGCGATGGATACCAGCCTGGGGTCATCCCAGCCGTCCACGATGCCCTCTTCCACCAGCTTCTTGATATATCTCTTACCGGTAATCACATTCGTCAGATACATCTTGGCAAACTCAATCTGCCTTGGAGGGTGGGGGTAGCCCACTTCCCGGACGACCCAGTCATACAGAGGCCTGTGGTCCTCGAACTCCAGTGTGCAGATCGAATGGCTCACACCCTCAATGGCATCCTCGATAGGATGGGCAAAGTCATACATGGGATAGATGCACCACTGGTCACCTGTCCTGTGATGAGCCATATGGGCAACCCGGTAAAGGATGGGATCCCTCATATTGATATTGCCGGAAGCCATGTCAATCTTCGCCCGGAGAACCTTCTCCCCGTCGGCAAAGACGCCTTCCTTCATCTTCTCAAAGAGGTCCAGGTTCTCCTCCACGGAACGGCCGCGGTAAGGACTTTCCTTTCCCGGCTCTGTCAGTGTCCCCCTGTACTCTCTGATCTGTTCAGGCGTCAGATCGCATACATAGGCCTTCCCTTTCCTGATCAGGGTGACAGCCGCTTCATACATCTGCTGGAAATAATCTGAAGCAAAATACAGTCTGTCTTCATAATCCGCACCAAGCCAGCGGACGTCTTCAATGATCGAATCAACGAACTCGGTTTTCTCCTTGGTGGGATTGGTATCATCAAAACGGAGATTGAATTTGCCGTCATACTCTTCGGCCAGCCCGTAATTTAAAAGAATGGACTTGGCATGGCCGATATGCAGATAACCGTTGGGCTCCGGAGGAAACCGGGTCATCACATGATCATAGACGCCTTCCTCCAGGTCCTTATCAATAGCCGTTTCAATAAAATTCTTTGATACTTTTGTCTTCTCTTCCATCTGGTCCTCCTCATTAGATCAGGGACCGTTGTTTTGTTCAAGTCCCTTTGTCACTTGCGTTTTATCATATCATAATTGACTATCAGACACAAGAACAAAGTCCGCAAGCGGACATCAACTCCCCTGACTCTCACTCTTGAGGGATGAGCGAAGCAGAAAAAAAGGACCTCTTATCAATGTGATAAGAAAGTCCTTTAATAAACTATATACAGTGTGATCATCTGATCCTCAGGTGATCGTAATCAAACCAGGAAACCATGCCGTAGCGTCCTTCCTTCAGAGGTCCGAGGATCTGATAGGCGGCCTTCTCGGAAACTTCCTCCAGCTCCTGGGGATCTTCGACATCGTATCCCATCTCTCTCAGCCGGTCGTTTACCATACGGATATAATCCCTGAAGTTGTCCAGGGTCACCTGCTCGATCTCCTCCTCAGAGATGATCTCTCTGCTGTAATAGCGCCGGAAAGCCTCTTTGATATAGGTAAGGGTCGCGTCATTGACAATCAGCTTATAGTAGATAAGGATATCGTCAAAACGCTCTTCCTTCAGGGCCATATAAAGGTTGAGGAAGCTCTCAGACTCCAGGCGAAGGCCTTTCAGCATGAAGGCCATCATCTTCTCGTCTTCCTCAAAGAGGGAGACATAGCCCATCAGGTACATGAGAGACCGGAGCCCGTTGGCATAATCAGACAGATTGTTGCTGATGAAAAAATCAAAGAAACAGACCTGACAGCGGTAAATACTCTCCATCAGCAGCTGTCTGATGGAAATCTCCTTGTAAGGTCCCGGAATCTGAACCTTATCCACATCCACCGTGGTCAGCTTGATCATCTCGATAAACCTGGCCAGAGTCACACGACAGGCATGAAACTCAGAGTAGGCGTTCATCCACATGATCAGCTTGATCTTCTCCTCATTCGGATAGGGTCTGTGGATATAGTCATAAAAATGAGTAAACTCGTGAAAAAGAATAAACTTACAGTAATTCTCATTATAGAGATGCATGTTGGGATTAAGATGAAGGATATAATCTCCTTTCATCAGCTCCAGCAGATCAAAACAGCCCTCCACGTTCTCCGCGGTGTCATACATGACTGTCTTGATGCAGGCATCACTCTCTATATCATATTTCTCCTTGTACTCTTCCCAGAGCTTGTTTATCTGTGTTAGATTCATATTACCTCACCCGTGCGGCATGATTCTCTTCATATACATCTATTATAGTATAACCCATCTTCTTCCATTTGTAAAATGAATCATGAAAATCTGTCATAATCTCTCCTCAATGACTTTCAGGAGCCTGTTTATAAAGATGGCCAGACCGGCCGAGAGAATACTACCCCAGAGGATCTTTGCTGTATTCATGGTCCTGAGGCCGTCCATCAGAAGGACACCCAGGCCTCCGGCACCGATCCTGGCTGCCAGCGTGGCGCTGGCAAACACTTCTACAAGAGCGGTGCGGACTCCGGCAAAGATCAGGGGCAG
>CADBNQ010000012.1 GCA_902796045.1 uncultured Lachnospiraceae bacterium
CATATGGAGGGGAATTCTGCCGCCCATCTGAAGGCGAGCATGATCGGTTTTTCTGAACAGGTTATTATTGAAGATGGAAGGCTGCTCTTAGGTACCTGGCAGGGGATCTATTTTTGTGAATATGACGGATCCCGCAGAAGAAGAGTGATTGTTAAGATTCTGCAGGGGTAAACAGGGCGATCAGGATTGAGTCAGCGAGAAGGAGAGGGAGACGATGGATAAGATTCGTATTCGATTAAAGGAAGGAAATAAAAGATATATTGGGAGCAGTGACCAGGAAAAAAGGATCGATCTGGCAGAGAATGGTCAGCATCCATATGCCATAGTGATCTGCTGCTCGGACTCCCGTGTCGTTCCGGAAGAGATCTTTGATACAGACATCGGAGACCTGTTTGTGATCCGTGTGGCCGGGAATGTCCTTGACAACCACCAGATGGGAAGCATCGAGTATGCGGCAGACCATCTTCACTGTGAGAATATCATTGTGTTGGGACATACCGGATGCGGCGCAGTACATGCGGCACTGGCCGGCGGCGGATCCGGCTTCATCAGGTATATCACAGACGATATCCAGGAAGCCATCGGGAAGGAGCGAGATCCCTATAAGGCCTGCTGCCTGAATGTCAGCCATGCGGTCGAAAAGCTGGAGAAAGACTTTAAAGATCATCCTGAGATACAGAGCGTTGTAGTGCAGGGTGCCGTATATGATATAAGAAGCGGGGAAGTAAGATGGCTGTAAGGCACCCTGCCATGTGCCGCCGGTAAGTCCGGCATGTGTATTTACTCTATAAAAGACAGGTCTTTTGCTGCCGGGAATCCGTAAGCGCTTTCAGCTGCATTGACAGCTCTGATGATTGCCTTGCTCATAACCTCGGCAGCAAGGATTCCCACAAGATCCTGGTCAGCCTGGATGCTGCCGATGGAAACGGCATAGATGCTGTCTCCGTCAGCAGAGGTGTGGACAGGCCGGATCGACCGGGCATATCCGTTATGAGCCATGCCGGCGATCTTGCACAGCCGGCTTTTGTCAAATTGTGCATTCGTCATGATGATACCGAGCGTCGTATTGCCGGTAAATTTGTTCTCCTTTACAACCGTGCTTTGCTTCATATACTCAACGGTACTCACAAAGGCTGTTCCATCATGGTTGAGCATCCCGGCGATCTTCCTGCCCTTTGTCATATCGAAGATGTCTCCAAGAGCATTCAATGCCACCACAGCACCGATCTTCAACTCTCCAATCTGCAGGGCGTAACTGCCGATGCCTGTCTTCATGCAGGTGTCCATGCCGCCTATCTTGCCTACTGTGGCACCACATCCTGCCCCGTAATTACCATCCTGATAATTCGGCATTTCCAGTGCCAGCCGGGCCGCCTCATAACCCATAGCCGCATCAGGCCTGACAGCCGCATCACCGACCGACAGGTCATAGAGGTCAGACTGGCATACCAGAGGAACCTTGGCAAAGCCGGTATCATAGCCGATATCATGCTCTTCCAGATAATGCATCACTCCGTCGGCTGCGCCGAGACCATAGGCGCTTCCGCCTGCCAGGACTACAGCATGGATAAAAGATGCCGCAGCAAGGGGTTTAAGAAGCTCTGACTCCCGGGAGGCCGGTCCGCCTCCTCGCACATCTAATCCGGCAGCCATGCCATCTTTGCTGATGAAGACGGTACATCCCGTCCCTGCTTCTTTATTCTCAGTCTGGCCTATGGCGATCGGCCCTATTTCGGTGATGGGGATTTCTCTCTCAACCAGGCAGGTATCATATTCTTTTCCTCTATGTTTTTCCACGTTAAATACCTCCATTATCGTAAAAAATCATGATTATAATTCAAGTCCGAGCCATCCTTTTCTGAGTATAGCAGAGTCTCCTGACCTTGTCGAGCCGGGGAAAACATATCGAAAAAAAGGGATTTAGATTCCGATACACCTTTACAGCACCCGGATTATCCGTTACAATTTATACTAGATATTCGATTTCTCCTCTTAAAGAAGAAGGAGCTACAATGAAACCTGATGGTTTATCAGAAGAGGATTTGACTATGAAGATGGATAATGATCTGCAGATTCAGAATACACCGAAAAAAAAGGAGGATCTTCCTCTGTCCTATCGGAAGATTGATACGATCTACACCCACATGGCCCATGCCTTGGCCAGGGGTTACACGGATCTGTATTATGTCAATATGGGCACAGATGAGTTCATTGAATTTCATACTGACGATGAGCTTGGTGTGCTTACGGAAGCCCGGCGGGGGAGAGATTTCTTTGAAGGCTGCGAGCGGGATGCAAAGCTGTATATCCATCCGGAGGACCAGGCAGCCTTTGTAAACAGCATGAACCGGGACTTCCTCACAAAAACCCTGGATCAGATCAAGGTATATGAGCTTACATACCGCAGGATTATGGATGAAAGGTCCTTCTATGTGAGGATGAAAGTTTCCCGCATGAAGGATGATAAGGATTATATCGTTATAGCGGTATCGGATATCAATGAGCTTATGTTACGGCGCCATGCGGAGGAAAGGATCCAGGAGGAAAGGATCATCTATGCTCGTCTTCATGCTCTCACCGGTAATTATATCTGCGTCTATGTTGTGGACCCGGAGACGAGCGACTACCGCGAGTTCAGTGCTACAGACGATTATGTGGAGAATTTTTCCCAGGCTAAGACAGGAAAGGACTTTTTTGCAACAGTCCAGAAGGTGGCCCGCCAGTTTAACCATCCGGAGGATCTGGACCGTTTTCTTGAGGCTTTTACCAGAGAGAATATTCTGGAAGAGATCGAAGATAATGGGATCTTTACTCTGGTCTACCGCATCATGATGGGGGGCAGGCCCCTTTATGTCCAGATGACTGCTGCCCTGGTGGAGGAAAAGGAAGGCAGCCGTTTGATTGTGGGACTTAACGATGTTGATGTCCAGTATCGCCAAAAAGAGATTGAGAGAGAGATTGAGCGTCAAAAGGAACTATATAATCAGATAACCGCAAGTCTTACCGAGCAGTATGATATCCTCTACTACATTGATATAGAGAACTGTACTTACAGCGAGATTTCTTCGAAGGATGAGTTTAAGAAGCTGAATGTACCTGCGACAGGCAACGATTTTTTTGCCGAGAGCAGAAGAACCATCCGTAAATATGTACATCCTGAAGATCAGGAGAAGGCCCTCAGTGTTCATTATAAGGATGTCATGCTGGCCAATCTGAAGAACCGGAGCTCCTTTTCTATCGCTTACCGTCTGGTGGTGGACGGCAGGGTCATTCACATCCGGCACACAGAGATCATGGCCAGAGACGGAAAGCATATTATTGTCTGTGTTGAGAATATCGATGCGGAGGTAAAGGAAAAACTTGCCCTGCAGGAAGACAGGAAAAAGAGTGTTACCTATACGCAGATTGCCGAGAGGCTGGCATCCCATTATGATCTTATTTATTACATTGACTGTGATAGCTCAAGGTATGCGGAGTTTTCCACAAAGAGGAGATTCGGGGGCCTGAAGGTTCAGCATGAGGGTGATGACTTCTTTACTGAAGCCAGGACGAATACTGACCGCTTAATCTACCATGAGGACAGAGAAAGGATCAGGTTATTCCTCGACAGAGACCATCTGCTCTCCCAGCTTGAGACAAGGAGGCAGCTGATTGAGGATTACCGCATGATTGTAGAAGGAGGGAAAACACAGTTTACGCGCATGTCGG
>CADBNQ010000013.1 GCA_902796045.1 uncultured Lachnospiraceae bacterium
ACCCTGCAGATCGTTACAGACTATAAGCCGGAGCACATATCCTCCTACAGCCTGATCGTAGAGGAAGGGACTCCTCTTGCCGCAGACGCCGGGCTGCTTGAAACTCTTCCCGACGAAGAAACCGACCGGAGTATGTACATGCTGACAGGAGAGTATCTCAGACAGAAGGGATATCACCGCTATGAGATATCAAATTACGCCCTCCCCGGCAGAGAGTGCAGACACAATATCGGTTATTGGGACGGCACCCCCTATCTGGGATTGGGACTCGGAGCTTCTTCTTATTATAATCATGCCAGATTCTCCAATACGACAGACCTGTTGGCCTATCTGCTAAAGCCCTGGCAGCCTTTTGCAAAGAGAGAGGACTATGAGCAGCAGTCCCCGAAGCAGGAAATGGAAGACAGGATGATCTTCGGCCTGCGTATGATGGAAGGAGTATCTGCAAAGAAGTTTGAAGAAGAGTTCGGCACGAGCATGGAAGCCGTCTACGGAAAGCAGATCAGGCACTTTACCGGACTTGGACTGCTGGAGCAGCACCAAGACCGGGTCAGGCTGACCAGCAGAGGAATCGATGTCAGCAACAGAAGTTTCGAAGAGTTGCTGCTGGACTAGCAGTATGCCCAACAGCTTCGGGCGTGGCCTGGTTTTTTCGTTCATTACCCTTATGGAGTCATGTGATCCCTCACGGCTTCGGGTGTGGCGGAAACCGGTAGGGTTTGATTGTATCTGATGGGATCCTATCATAATTCTAAAACTGAAAGGACCTCCATCTTATAAAAGGAAGACCGTTTGCATAAAGTTTACGTACGTGAGGTTTGCGCTAGCCCCGCCACCGAGCGCTTGTTTGAGCTGGATATACTGGCGTTACCCGATAAACAAGATGCGAGTTTTGCGCGAATGGCGGCTAATAAGCGCGCGAACCGAGCTAGTAAACGCAACCGGTCTGATTTTATAAGATGGAGGTCCTTTCATTTCTAGTAATGTGACAGGATCCCATCAGATATAATCTGTCCCTGCCGGTTGGGGAGTTTTTCTTAGGAGTGGGGCTGATTATACAGCAGTCCCCCCACCAGGATAAAGTGGTGGGGCAGATGCCTGTCCTCCATCCACTCCAGCTCCTGATGGAGATACTTTGTGACGGTCAGTCCGACATTTCCTCCCAGAGCCTCAATAGAATAGCGCATCTTTTCAGGAAAGCGGCAGGGGTCTCCGGTCAGCCTGGCACAGGATCCGGGATTGCAGTAGAGGCAGGAACCGCCGCTTAAGGCCCTGCTGCCGGGATGCCTGGATTCCATCTCCAGCAGCTCCCTGTCCAGCCGTTTCTTAGGACCTTCCAGCAGGTCATCTAAGAGCTGTTTCTGCTCCTCCTTTGTCACTGTTTTACTTGTCAGTTCTTCATCCAGTATGATCTTGTGCCCCAGGATCGTGATGGTGTCATACTGCCGGAAATACGCTTCCGGATCAAAATCGAAATCGGGACAGGACCATATTTTCCCGTAATTCTCACATTGCCTGCAATAGCCAAGAAAGCGGGGCACATCGAGACAGCTTTCCAGGTATTCTTCAACGGGGACCGTGCATTGATAGACCTCAGTCTTATATCGGAAACCGGACATATCTTTACCTCCTGGTGGAATGTTTCATCAGATAAGATTATATAGTACCAGGATCAAAAGGTCAAACTCTGACCATAGCTCCAAAAAACATTTTCAAATATTTTAAAAATAATGCTTGACATTCTTTTTATTCGGTGATACCTTAAGCATGAAGGTATTAGCACTCGAAGAGGTTGAGTGCTAATAACCGAAAAGAAGGGATGATACGATGATTCTGGACGAACGTAAGATGAAGATTTTAAAAGCAATCATATCTACTTACCTTGAGACCGGTGAGCCGGTGGGAAGCAGGACGATTGCCAAAGATTCGGATCTCCATTTAAGTTCTGCCACCATCCGCAACGAGATGGCGGATCTTGAGGAGATGGGGCTGATCCTTCAGCCGCACACCTCAGCAGGCCGGATCCCTTCCGATGAAGGATACCGTTATTATGTAGACCAGCTGATGGAGGAGCATGACTCGGAGATTCAGGCTATTGAGGATATCCACCGGCAGGAGAGACAGGAGCTTTATCAGAAGATGGACCGGATGGAAGAGGTCCTGAAGAATGTGGCAGATGTTCTGGCAGCCAATACCAACTATGCCACCCTGATCACCACACCCCAGATCAAGGAATCCAAGCTGAAGTTCATACAGGTATCCATGGTGAACAGCAGGAAGCTTCTGGCCGTGATCGTGGTGGGGAACGATACCGTCAAGAATCTTCTGATGAATATTGACGAGCCTCTCAGCAACGATGAGATTTTAAAGCTCAATATTCTTCTGAATTCTTTCCTGCAGGGACTGAC
>CADBNQ010000014.1 GCA_902796045.1 uncultured Lachnospiraceae bacterium
CAGCACATCATAGACATAGTCAAGATCAAGTCCCATAAAGCGGTGTACACAGACCGTAAACAGGAAGATCAGCGGGGGCTTTCGGGGCAGCTTCCCGATGATATCGGTTACCCCTTCCGTGATCAGATCCTCCATCTCCCCATTGATCAGGTCTTCCTCAGAGAGCGCGATGGTTGAATAGCGGTCAGATGCCTTCATCTCAGCTGCTGTCAGCACCACCCCTCTGTTGCAGTTTGCTCCGCAGACATAGATCTGATGAGATCCGGGCACTGCCATCCCTATATGCACGATATTCCAGGGACCGTGGCAGGGGCTGTTGTATTCCAGGCCCGGCCTGAACGGGACCGGCCAGGCCGCATCCTTAAACAGTATCATTTCCTGATCAGCAGGGACCCGTTCTTCTCCCCTGCCATGAATCATCTTCAGCAAAACTATCTCTCTCCCCTTCCACCGGATCTGCCCCGGATTCAGTACTTCTCCAGCATCCGCCGTGCCAGTACCCTGTATGCACCGGCCATGTCAGAATCAGGGAAGGCTTCCATCAGGCACATCCCCATTTCCTCTGCCTGAGTGACCAGGCTGCTGCGGGGCAGAGAGGCCACGATATCCGTTTGAAAATCTCCGGCCAGTTCTCTGACCTTCTCCTCCTCATTCCTGACATTTCTCCTGTTCAGTATAAGGCCTCCCATACCGGCGTAGCCGCGCTTTTTAAAATGTTCTACTGCCATGGCGATATTGGCGGCGGCATGAATAGACATATTTTCTCCGGAGGTGACAATAAAGACCTTCCCGGCATATCCCTTCCGCATGGGCATGGAAAAGCCCCCGCAGACCACGTCGCCAAGCACATCATACAGAATTATATCCGGCCGGTACCGCTCATAGGCACCTTTTTCCTCAAGCTTTTCCAGGGCTGCGATAATACCCCTGCCGGCACATCCCAGTCCCGGGGCAGGCCCGCCGGCTTCAACACAGAGGACCCCGGAAAAGCCTGTGACGACCATATCTTCCAATGTAAAATCATCTTTATGCTTTCTGATCAGATCCAGCACTGTATGCACAGGCTGATTATGCCGCAGGAGGATCGTGGAATCCGCCTTGGGGTCACAGCCGATCTGCATGACTCTGTATCCTTCCTCTGCAAGGGCAGCAGCCACATTGGAAATCGTGGTGGATTTGCCGATCCCGCCCTTGCCATATACTGCGATTTTTATCATTCCTGGTCTCCGTTCATATCTTTGCATAGGCAGCTTTGGCTGTCACACCCTTAAGACGTCCGATCCTCCCTGAAAGAGTGCTGATCTGTGTCTGAGGGGCATCCAGCACCAGACTGATGATACTGATTCCCCGTTCACGATAAGGGATTCCCATCCTCCCCACCACATAGCGGGAGTAATCATGGATGACATTGTTCAGTTCCTCAACGCTGCCTGGTTCCTCGACAATAATAGAAATAATAGCAACCCGGGTATCCATCTTTGTCCTCTCCTTGTTCTCAGCATATACGGGGGAGCAGCTCTCCGCCCGGCTCCGGCAGCAATGTCCGGGCACCGATCTCAGTCGTCATCACGACTCTTCCCGGCATATCCTCTGTGACCTCTCCGATCACAGCTGCCTCCCTGGTGTATCTGCCCTGACGCAGCCTGGCGGTAAGCTCCTCTGCATGCTCTGCCGGAACGACCATCACCAGACGTCCTTCGCAGGCAAGATAAAGAGGCTCCAGGCCCAGCATACCGCATACACCCCTTACTTCATCCTGAACCGGGATCTTCGGGGCATCCAGCCGGATGCCTACATTGCTCTGGGCGGCAATCTCATATAAGACGGTCCCTACGCCGCCGCGGGTGGCATCACGAATCACATGGATATCTTTTGTCACACTAAGGGCGTCTTCTACGGCCTGCCACAGGGGGGCGCAGTCACTTGTGACATCGGCGTCTATGCCAAAATCCTCCCTGTGAAGAAGGATCGTACATCCATGCCGTCCGATATCTCCGGTCACGATCACCTTGTCTCCGGGTTTTGCCAGGGTGCCGGAGGTGCGGACCCCCTCAAGGACCCTGCCGATTCCTGTGGTGGTGATGAAGATGCCGTCAGCCTGTCCCTTCCCGACCACTTTGGTGTCACCTGCTACGATCCTGACCCCTGCTTCCTGTGCTGTCTCCATCATGGACCTGGCGATCTCGGAAAGTTTCTCCATGGAGAATCCCTCTTCGATCACCACGGCACAGCTTAAGTACAGCGGTCTGGCGCCCATGCAGGCCAGATCATTGACTGTCCCGCAGACAGACAGCTTTCCGATATTCCCTCCCGGAAATTCATAGGGAGAGACAATAAATCCATCTGTGGTAAATGCAAGTTTTCCCTTCTCCACATCCAGGACAGCAGCATCATCCCCTGTAAAATCCGGATTGGAAAAATATTTTCTGAATACTTTATCAATCAGCTCAGCGGTCAGTTTCCCTCCTGCCCCGTGAGCGAGTGTCACTGTATGATCCATGCACGACCTCCTTAACGATTATACTGGTAGAATGCAGAACAGGCTCCTTCCCCTGAAACCATGCAGGCTCCGACAGGACGGCGGGGTGTACAGACCTTCCCGAACAGTTTGCATTCTTCCGGTGTACACCTGCCCTGCAGGACCTCGCCGCATCGGCAGGCAGGATTCTCCCGGCCGGGCATGGCCGGAACCTGAAATCTGACTCTGGCATCATAGCGGCTGTGGACATCCCTGATCTTCATCCCGGAAGCGGCCATGGTCCCGATTCCTCTCCACCGGGCAGCACAAGGCTCCATCCATTCTTCCATCAGCTTTCTCGCCGAAGGGCTACCCTCTCTGCTGACGATCCGTGGATAGGCATTGACAAAAAATGGTCTGGCTTCGGGGATTTTTTTCAGGATCACCGCAAATGCCGTCAAAAGCTCTGCGGCGGTAAAACCGGCTACCACACCGCTGATCCCCCTGTCAGCAAGCTCTTCACAAAGACTCGTCCCCATGATGGCATGCACATGGCCCGGG
>CADBNQ010000015.1 GCA_902796045.1 uncultured Lachnospiraceae bacterium
AATCTTCCGGTCTCCCCGTCACTGAGACTGCCGGCTTTCCTGGTCTGGTCGATCTCTGCTTCCCTTAAGATGACCGGGGCCAGTTTCAGTGGAATCATGCCATGCAGCATGCTCAGGCAATCTTTTTCCCGAAGGTTCTTATCATGGCTGTCCAGCAATGCCTGCAGGTCCCCGGTACTGTAATCGGGCATCAGGTCTACAGACACTGCCGTCCTGATCCCCCGGTCGACCGCCTGCACTGCGAAGCGGCTCAGGTTAAATACGCAGATACCGGAAATGCCGTAATCCGTCCATTGCAGTTCCCCTCTTTCACGGACAGGAGGCAGGCCCTCTCTCAGAAGAGTCAGCCCGGCTGCTGACCGCACACCGGATATTTTCTTTAGAAAGGGGGCTTTTGAACAAAGGGCTGTGAGGGCCGGTCCCGGTCTGATCAGTGTATGTCCGAAGCCTGAACCAAAGGTATAGCCGTCTCCCTGGCAACCCAGCTTATTTCCTGCCAGTCCCCCTGTCGTGATCACGGCAGTCTTTCCATAATAGCAGGTTAGCTTCGCGCCCTCCCCGGTCACAGCACAGAAGGCCCTCCTTTGGCTGTCATAGAAGAGCCGGCTCACTCGGCAGCCTGTCAGGACAGTAAGGGCAGGTATGGAAGCAAGCCTGATTTCAAAAGCCTCCCGCACTGCGGCAGCCTGGTCATTGTAGGGGTAGACATAGCCAGCTCTGTCTTTGAGGCATAGTCCCAGAGTCTTCATCAGAGAGATGACCTCTTTCTCATTAAAAGAGGAGAAGATACGCCAGGCTCTGTCCGGTGTCTCTGACCGGTAGCACTCCGGCTCCTGGCACAGATTTGTCATATTGCATCTGCCGTTGCCGGTGACAAGGATCTTCTTTCCCACTATGTCAAGGCTTTCCAGAAGAAGGATCGTCCCTCCTCCCCGGGATGCGGAGATAGCCGCAGTCATTCCTGCAGGGCCGCCTCCTATAATGATCGTGTCATAAACTGTTTCCAAGGACTCTTCCTCCTCGTAGGCTGATTTTAAGACTCACCCGTGGGTCCTGACCCCCGGAGATCCTGGCATAGGGTCTATTGTCTGGTATACCCGCACAGAGAAAGGATCTCCTCCTGCCTGGCCTCCATGAGGGCGGCCTGGTCCTCCTCCATGTGATCATAGCCCATCAGGTGAAGCATACTGTGGGCGACGAGAAAGGCCAGCTCCCTCTCACGGCTGTGTCCATAATCGGCCGCCTGGCTGATCACACGGTCCATGGACAGGATAATATCACCAAGGATCAGCTCATTGCTGTCCGGATGAAAGGCATGGGCCTCTCTCAGCGCAGCGTCATCAAACACGCCGGGCTCCGGGTATTCGGCCATGGGAAAGGAGAGCACATCGGTTTCCCGGTCGATCTGTCTCTGAGACGCATTGACCGATCTGATCTCCTGATTATCTGTCATCAGGACATACACCTGGGCTTCATAAGGACACTCTTCAAAGGCAAGAGCCTGCCTGATCACAGTCTCTATGATCTCCCTGTAACCGGGGACAGGGAGAGACGGGTAGCTATTATCGATCTCTATAGTCATTTCATCTATCATTCCTTTTAGAAACTTCAGTGTTTTTTCTTTTTCCTCTCATGCTCATCATAGGCACTGACAATCTTCTGTACCAGGGGATGGCGGACCACATCCTGGCTGGTCAGCCTGCATACACCGATCTCCTGGATATCTTTCAGGATGCGAAGAGCATCGTCAAGCCCTGATCTGTTTCCATCCGGCAGGTCTTTCTGTGTCTGGTCCCCTGTAATGATGGCCTTGGATCCGAACCCGATCCTGGTAAGGAACATCTTCATCTGTGCCGGCGTCGTGTTCTGGGCTTCATCCAGGACGACAAAAGCATTATCCAGGGTCCTTCCTCTCATATAGGCCAGAGGAGCCACTTCGATCAGACCCTTCTCCATATTCTTCATAAATGGTTCGGCGCCCATAATCTCATACAGAGCGTCATAGAGGGGGCGGAGATAAGGATCAACTTTGCTTTGAAGATCTCCTGGAAGAAATCCCAGCTTCTCTCCTGCTTCTATGGCAGGCCTTGTGAGTATGATGCGGCCTACCTCTCCTGACTTGAAAGCTGTGATAGCTTTTGCCATGGCAAGATAGGTCTTTCCGGTACCTGCAGGCCCTACACCGAATACAATCATCTTGTTCGTGATCATATCGACATATTTCTTCTGTCCCAGAGTTTTGGGCTTGACCGGTTTTCCCATGGTGGTATGGCAGATGATATCATTTTCCAGGTCAGACATCACAGAAAGCTGGTCTGTCATGGACAGGGCCAATGCATAATTGACATTCTGCTCTGTAATCTGGGTCCCTTTCTCAGATAATTCCAGCAGTTCATCGATGACATTCTTTGCCCTCCTGCAATTCTCTTCCGTCCCGATCACTTTCAGCTTATCATTACGAAAAATCAGAGTCACCCTCAGCGTCTTCTCCAGCTTTTTCATATAATTGTCAAACTGGCCGAAAACATTGGATGCATGCTCTGCAGGAAAGGAAAACTCCACTTCCTTTAAATTCATCCTATTATCTCCTCTCATATCTCACATAGTCCGCAGGCGGACATCACCCCCCCTGTCCCTCATTCTTAAGGGATGAGCCCAGCAGGACTTTGCGCGCCGCCGCACGGCAGCACAGCTGCCTTCCTTTGTGCGGCGTGTGCATGCCCCGGAGGGATTTATCTCATAGGAAATCAAAGTTTCCTATGAGATAAAAAAGCTATCCGGTCATGACCCGGGTCACGGCGCGGATAGCTATATATCATTCAAACGGGATCATCCAGGCCTTTCCTCAGATAAGATCCGCGATACCCTTAAGCATGATGGTAAAGGATGTGGCACCCGGATCCTGGTGGCCAATACTTCTGTCTCCAATGTAGCTGGCCCGGCCTTTGGTTGCCTTGATGGTCTTGGTATACTCAATACCCTCTTCAGCCGCTTTCACACCGGCATCAAGAGCCTTTTTGGCATCCTGGTCCGCAGCGTAGGAGGCCTTGATGGCATCCAGAGCAGGAATCATGGAATCCAGCATGGTCTTCTCACCGGTCGTTGCCTTACCGCGCTTGACTACGCCGTCGATCCCGGCTTCAAGCATGGCGATGAAGTCATTCATGTCAACCTCTGTCTTGCCTGCTGCTACAGCACCTGCCTTCATGAAAGCAGTCCCGTATAAAGGACCGGAAGCCCCGCCTACTGTGGAGAGAAGCTTCATGCCAACCTGCTTGAGGATCGTTCCGATATCCTTGTCCTCAAAGGTGGGGATGATTGCGTCTACAGCCTTGAATCCACGATCCATATTGATACCGTGATCACCGTCAGCGATGATGTTGTCGAGCTCGGTCAGAAACTCTTTATTTGCCTCAATATCGGCACCGATTCTTTTGATGATCTCTATTACTTTACTTACGTCAGCCATATTCTATCCCTCTTTTCAAATCCAATCGAAAATCGCCTCGCTCAAAGGGAAAACCTTTTGGCGTTCACGATATAAAGAGGGCCGGCCAGACCGCCGACCCTCATGATTACTGTGTGATACAAATCAGATGACAGTCATAGCCGGAGTGTCAGCCTCTGCATCCAGAAGCTCCTTCAGCTGGTCATCCAGACGGAGTAATGTGATGGAGAAGCCTTCCATCTCAAGAGATGTCATGTACTCTCCTACTAATGTCTTGTAGACCTTGATGCCTTTATCAGCAAGAACATCAGCTACGCGGTTGTTCACAACGAAGAGCTCCATAAGAGGTGTAGCTCCGCAGCCGTTGATCATAACAGCTACCTCGGAACCTGCATAGTCGATATCAGCAAGGATCTTCTCAAGGAGCTGGTCAACGATCTCATCAGCTGTCTCAAGTTTAGCCTTCTTAACACCGGGCTCACCGTGGATACCGATACCGATCTCCATCTCATCATCTGCGAGCTCGAATCCAGGAGTTCCTGCTGCCGGAACGATACAAGGCTTGATAGCCATACCCATGGTACGTACGTTGTCAATAACCTTCTGAGCTACAGCCTGTACTTCGTCGAGGCTTGCCCCTGTCTCTGCGAGAGCGCCTGCAATCTTATGTACAAAGATAGTACCAGCAACGCCACGACGGCCTGTGGTCCATGTGGAATCCTCTACAGCAACGTCATCATTGACAACAACCTGCTTAACTTCAATGCCGTCCATATCCTTAGCCATGTCGCCGGCCATCTCAAAGTTCATAACGTCACCGGTGTAGTTCTTGATAACCATCAGAACACCAGCACCGCTGTCAATAGCCTTAATACCTTCATAAACCTGATCAGGTGTAGGAGAAGTAAATACAGCGCCTGCTACAGCAGCATCCAGCATACCCTTGCCGACAAATCCGCCGTGTGCTGGTTCATGTCCGCTTCCGCCGCCGCTGATCAGAGCAACCTTGCCCTCTTTCTTCTGAGCTCTTACAACGATATTACCTGCATCGAGCTTCTTAACATACTGAGGAAACGCCTTACACATACCCTCTATCATCTGGTTTTCTACCTGATCAACTGCATTGATAATCTTCTTCACAACGATCTCCTCCTTAGATGATTATATTATAATATTCGTTCAGGGTTTAACCCCAAATCCTTCTCAATTATAACACTTTTGTACAGAATGGTCAACAATAATCATTGATACTTTATGAATTATGACTAACATCCAGAGTTGATTTTCAGGATATACTTCTTTTTTATACGGAATTTCAGACCACGGGGATTAAGTAATTACCGGAAAATAAAGAGTGGGTATGACGCCAAAAAAGGCATCCCGAAAAAGGATGCCTTTTTATTGCACAATTATTTATATTTTCTTTTTCTTGCAGCTTCGGATTTCTTTTTACGTCTAACACTTGGTTTTTCGTAATGTTCTCTTTTACGAATCTCCTGCTGAATACCTGCCTTAGCACAGCTCCTCTTAAATCTGCGAAGAGCGCTGTCTAAAGACTCGTTCTCTTTTACGATAACGTTTGACATCGACTCACCTAACCTCCCTCCAGTTGCGTATTGTGCCTAATACAACTGTTTGGGTATTTTTGCACTGTCTAATATTATACCATAGAGTACGTTTTCGTCAATAACTTTTTTAAAAAAA
>CADBNQ010000016.1 GCA_902796045.1 uncultured Lachnospiraceae bacterium
ATTAGCGTTGTTTGCCATTAGCGTTGTTTGTCATTATCGGAGAAGGCCATGGGAAGAAATCTTGAAGAATTCGTCATTAAAAATTACAAAAAAGCGATCGCTTATCATGAGATCCAGACCTTTTATCAACCGGTGATCCGGACGGTCACCAGGCAGCTTTGCAGCTTTGAGGCTCTTGCCCGGTGGATCGACCCGGAGATTGGCATGATTTATCCGGATGAGTTTATCCCTGTCTTAGAAAGAGAGGGATTGATTCATCTGCTTGATGCTGCCATTCTGCGTCAGGTATGTGCCAGAATCAGGAGCTGCCTTCTTAAGGGGGAGACTCCGATTCCGGTTTCCGTGAACCTTTCCCGGCTGGATTTTTCCCTTTGCGATATTTTCACTGTGGCGGATGACATTGTCAGTGATTATCAGATTCCCCATGACTTTATCTATTTTGAGATTACAGAGAGTGTCATGGCGGAGCAGAAGGATTATCTGATGGGTATCGTGGACCGGTTCCGTTCGGCGGGTTATCAGATATGGATGGATGATTTTGGTAGTGCCTATTCCTCTTTGAATGTTCTTAAGGATTTTTCCTTCGATGAGCTTAAGCTGGATATGAGCTTTTTAAGGCCTTTCAGTCTTCGGTCGAAGCGTATTGTGACTGCCGTTGTGAAGATGGCCAAGGTGATTGATATTCATACCCTGGCAGAGGGAGTGGAGACCGTGGAGCAGTTTGAGTATCTGCGGGACATCGGCTGTGAAAAGGTGCAGGGTTATTATTTTGGGAAACCTATGCCTTATGAGGAGGCCATTTCTAACCTGCAGGATAAGGAAATTGCCATCGAGCTTCCTCAGGACCGGCATTATTATGACAAGATCGGCAAGATTGATTATCTCAGTGCCGTTCCCTTTATGAAACGGAAGGAGTATGACGCCATCGCCACCGCCAGGGAGCTTAACAGTATCCCTTTGTGCCTGGCAGAATTTTCCGATGATTACTTCAAAATGCTGTTTTGTAATATGGCCTTTGAAAAGACTGCCTACTCTGTTGGCATGATCGCCAGTGTATTCAGCCAGGACATGCTTTTCAGGCCCCAGCCCTATAACAGGCTTCCTAGTAAATTTATTAATCTTATGGACTCTGTAAGAGTAGCCGGGGACGGCAAGATGCTCTTTACAAACAACGAGCACTTTTTTGAGGTTCAGGCCCGCTGCATGTCCAAGACCAGGAATAAGTATTGCGTCCTCACTCGTATTACCGATCTTACCCAGGATACCCAGGCGGATAAAACAGGATATTTAGAGGAGTCCGCCCGTCAGATCTATGCTTTCTTTGATCGGGTCACCCTCTTAAATTATCCGGGAGATACCATCCGGCCTCTGTTCACAGACACCAGGGAGGATATGATTTCCAATAGACATGGTATCAAGAAGCTGGTGGAAGAATTTGCTGAAAGATACATTTTTCCTGAGGACAAAGATCACTTTGCCCGGACATTTGATCCAGATCTTGCTACAGCCTATTTGAGAAATAATAACAAAATCAGCTTTTCTGAGCTTTTCCGTACCAGCATTCATCATGGCCAGTACGCCTGGAAGGAATATACCTTGCTGAAGATCGACGAAGACAACTATTTCATGCTTGTTCGTAATGTCCATGAAATTGCAAAGAATTTTATAAAGAATAATGCTTCCGGGATTCACGAGGGAGGACCTTATTCACCGGCACAGCTTTGGACGAATCTGACCAGGTCTGAGCTCTTCCGCATCTTCTGGAAGGATTATGACCGCAGGTTCCTTGGCGCCACCAAAGGATTTCTGGATTATTATGGTTTTTCATCGGTTGATGACATTGTTGGCAAGAATGATGAAGAGCTGGGCTGGCATTTCCACCCCGATCTCTATATGAACGATGAGTATAAAGTCATTCATGAAGGACTCACATTTCATAATATGCCCGGCAACTGCATAGCCAAAGGAGAGAACAGAGAAATCCTGGCAAGTAAAACGCCATTATATGATGTCAACGGGGAAATCACCGGCCTGTTAGGCTATTTTATAGATAAAAGAGTCCTGACCGAAAATGACAAGCGGGGTGATGAAGCTCCGCTGCGTGATCTGTTAACCGGCCTGCTTAATTCCCGGGGGATCTCGGAGCAGGTGGAAGCCCTGCAGGATGAGTATTATCTGCGGGGAACAGACTTTGTCCGCATCCACATAGGCCTCAATGATTTTAATACCATTAATACACAATATGGCTTTGACTATGGAGACCAGGTTCTTGACATATTTGGCCACGCCCTCCAGAAGGAATTCGGCCAGAGAAGCGCTGTCGGCCGCTATGCGGGACGTAAATTTACAGTACTTTCCCAGGTCAGAAACAGGGATGAAGCCCGCGCCCTTCGGGACAGGATCAAAGCCGTTGCCTCATCCGTACGGGAGGTTGACGGAAAGCCCATTACCTTATATGTCTCCGTAGGATTTACCCTCTATTCAGAATATCTTGACTTAGAAGAGCAGACAAAAAACGCCGAGATGCGTCTTCTCGCCGACTATGATCAGAATATCTCAGCAGAAAGCCGGATTGAACATGCCTCAGAGCTTTTTTACCTTTTTGACGATCTGCCCGTCCCATTCTCCGTATTTCATGTAACTTATGCGGAACATAGCGGACAATATGACGCCGTATTCTTCTATGTCAACCATAAATATGAAGAATTCGCCAGTCTCCCCGCCGAAGCCATGCTCGGGCACACAGTCCGGGAAATATTTCCTTTCTTAGGAGACGACTGGTACCAGGATGTTAAAAGCGCAGCCCTCGACGGGGAAATAGCAGAAGGGGAATTTGATATCCCGGCGATTGGAAAGAAATATCAGTTTACGGCCCGTCAGATTCTTTACCCGGGCTACTGCTCCATCACCTGTGTGGAAAAACCCGCAGACAGACCTGTAAAGAAACATATCCTCATTGCCGATGATGTGGAGGATATTCGTGAAATGCTCGGAGACCTTCTCCAGGATGACTACGAAATCTATTATGCCTCCGACGGCCTTGAAACCATGGAAACGCTCCGGACCCATAAGGACGAGATAGCCCTCGTAATCCTCGATCTGTATATGCCAAAAATGACAGGCTGGGATGTCATGGGCCTGATGCAGGAGGATGATGAACTAAAGGACATCCCCGTTATTGTATTGACGGTGGACCTGGAAGCAGAAGTCGACTGTCTGAAGATGGGTGCCATGGATTTCATCCCAAAACCATTCCCAAGAATAGAAGTAGTGAAAGCACGCATCGCCAGATGCATAAAGATGGCCAGTGTCCCGTCTCAATCATCTTTGTAATAATAATTTTTCAGATTGCTGTCATATGCAAGGCGGAAGAAGTGTATCCTCCATCAATGTCGGCCATGATGTTTTTACATACTCCACATCAACACCCAGGGAGTCAGCCAGGTCTTCCGCAAGTTCTGTATCGATCCCAACATAACTGCCCGTATTCGGATCTAAGTAGGACATGGGCTGGTAATCACCTGTTGTGCCCACCTTCAACACGCCCCGATCCTTAACTTCCTCAACCTTTGATTTTTCCTGGACAGACACCTCCGAAGAATCCTGGCTTTTATCCGCAGTCTGACATCCTGCAGCAAGAAGTGTCAGGCAAAGTGTCATGATGGTAATCATCTTCCGGCTCTTGCAGTAAATCAGTATCAGCAAAACGATAATAATTGCCATCAGAAGGCACAGGCCTGCGTTGCTCATGTTTACCACAAAACGCAAAAGCATAAGCCCGGATATAAGAATTCCGGAATTTACGCAAAACACAAGAGGCACCGACATTCTGAACTTGATAAGCCCAAGTCCGACAATTACCTTTCCCGTCGGAATGATGAATCCGAAAAAGATTGAAATGATCGCTCCGATCAGAAAAATATCGCCATATGGCTGTCCCATATCAGTGCGAGTATGGTTTATGATTGTCACCATGGTGATACAGCAGCAAATTGGATTGATATAATCCAGCAAGCCAAGGGATACTGAAAACCTGTTAAACTTTCCTTCCTTCTTAGTCATTTTATGTCCCATCTTTATCCGTCTGTCCTTCTGCTATTTGAACTGAAACATCAGATTACTCCAGTTGTTTTATCAATATTCATACAAATCCACAGCCTCTGAAGCATTCCTTGTCCATATCTCCACCTACATACCTGTTGATTCAATCTAAGTATTATATACTATCATAACGGATATCCTCCTGTCCATCCGATATCCGTTCGGGGTATGTGTCAAGTA
>CADBNQ010000017.1 GCA_902796045.1 uncultured Lachnospiraceae bacterium
CCGGATGAAGGACAGATTTTTGTAGATGGAAAGGAGGTCTCCATCCGGTCTCCGAAAGATTCCCTTGATCTGGGAATCGGCATGGTCCATCAGCACTTTAAGCTGATCGATGTGATGACCGCCGCCGAGAATATCATACTTGGTCTTCCCGGCAAGGCAGTGCTTGATATGAAGAAGGTAGAGCAGGAGATTCAGGACCTTGTAGACAGGTACGGTTTTGACCTGGATCCTTCACAGAAGATCTATAATATGTCTGTATCACAAAAGCAGACCGTGGAGATCGTGAAGGTTCTCTACCGGGGAGCCAGGATCCTGATCCTCGATGAACCTACGGCGGTTCTCACCCCGCAGGAGGTTGATAAACTATTTGATATCATCAGAAAGATGAAGGATGATAACAGGTCCATCATCATCATTACTCACAAGCTGAATGAGGTGCTGGCCATCTCCGACAGGGTATCCATCTTAAGGAAAGGCCAGTACATCGGCACCCTCGACACAGCCGACGCGACGGTATCCTCCCTGACCGAGATGATGGTCGGTGAAAAGGTATCCTTAAACATCAACCGGCCGGAGCCCCACAACCTGAAGCTCAGGCTGTCGGTCAACAATGTCTCAGTTCCCGGCTATGACCAGGTGAATGCCCTGGACCATATATCTTTTGAAGCTTTTGGAGGAGAGATACTTGGCGTTGCAGGGATCTCCGGGTCAGGTCAGAAGGAGCTTCTCGAGTCTATCGTCGGTCTGACCAGGATCTCTGAGGGAAGCATCGTCTTCCATTCACCGGAAGGAGAGGATATAGAGCTTTCGAAATATGATTCAGTCCAGATCAACGACATGGGCATCCGATATTCCTTTGTCCCTGAGGACAGACTGGGGATGGGCCTGGTAGGTTCCATGGGAATGACCGGCAACATGCTGCTCAGGAGCTTTAAGAAGGGGAAAGGCTTCTTCACAAGCACGGAGGAACCCAGACAGCTGGCTGAAGAGATCAGAGAATCTCTTGAGGTTGTCACACCGGGGATCAACTATCCTGTCCGCAGGCTTTCGGGTGGTAATGTCCAGAAGATCCTGGTCGGAAGAGAGATCTCTTCTGATCCTTCCCTGCTGATGGTGGCCTATCCTGTAAGGGGACTTGACATCAACTCCTCCTATATGATCTATAATCTGCTGAATACCGAGAAGGAGAAGGGCGTTGCCGTGATCTGTGTCGCAGAGGACCTGGACGTTCTGATCGAGCTCTGTGACCGTATCATGGTATTATGTGACGGCAGACTGACCGGCATCGTTGACGCAAGAAAGACGACAAAAGAAGAAGTCGGCCTGCTCATGACTTCACATAAAGAGGAACTAAAGGGAGGGATCAGCGATGAGTGACACGAAAGTAAAAGAACCTTTTGTCCATATTATAAAAAGAGACGAGATGATCGCCTGGAAGAGATGGGCTGTCAGGCTGACCGCCATCCTTCTTTCCCTGCTGGTCTGCGGAGCCTTTATCATGGCTGTTGTCCATATGAACCCTGTAGAGATCTATCAGGGAATCTTTGACGGCGCGGTTGGTACCAGCCGGAGAGCCTGGGTCACCATCAGGGATGCACTGACCCTGCTGCTTGTAGCTGTGGCTGTCACACCTGCCTTCAAGATGCGGTTCTGGAATATCGGAGCAGAAGGACAGATCCTTATGGGCTGCCTGGCATCCGCCGCTCTCATGATTTATGCCGGCAATGCCATGCCGACAGGCCTGCTGCTTTTACTGATGTTTGTAACGAGCTTTATAGCAGGCATGATCTGGGGAATCATACCTGCAGTCTTTAAGGCCACATGGAACACCAATGAGACACTTTTTACCCTCATGCTTAACTATATAGCCATGCAGCTGGTTACCTACTGTATCGTCTTCTGGGAGAACCCTCCCGGATCAAACACTGTCGGAATCATCAACGGCGCAACCAAAGCCGGCTGGCTTCCGCCTCTGTTCGGCCTTGATTATGGCTGGAACCTGGTCATCGTATTTCTCCTGACTCTCTTTATGTATATCTATCTGAAGAAGAGCAAGCAGGGTTTTGAGGTGGCGGTTGTCGGTGAGAGCGAAGATACAGCAAGATATGCCGGTATCAACGTTAAAAAAGTCATCCTGCGCACCGCAGGACTCTCCGGTGGTATTGCCGGAATCGCCGGTTTCCTTCTGGTCAGTGGTTCATCCCACACCATCTCCTCAAGCACTTCAGGAGGCAGAGGCTTCACAGCCATCATCGTCTCCTGGCTGGCCAAATTTAATGTCTGGGTGATGGCTGTCATTGCCTTCCTGCTTGTATTCATGCAGCAGGGAGCCATTCAGATTGCCACAAAGTATAAACTGAACGAGAACGCTTCCGACGTTGTAACAGGCATCATCCTGTTCTTTGTCATCGGCTGCGAGTTCTTTATCAACTACAAACTGGAATTCCGCAAAAAGCATGAACAGGGGGAGAGATAATATGCATATAGTCATCACATTTATACAGAATGCTATCATTCAGGGAATCTGCATGCTTTTTGGCGCCAACGGGGAGATCCTCACCGAGAAGTCGGGCAACTTAAACCTCGGTGTTCCGGGTATGATGTATATGGGCGGTGTCGGAGGCCTCATGGCAGCCTTCTTCTATGAGAAGAGCACCTCACACCCCAACGGTTTTACCGGTCTGGTCATCTCCTTTATCACAGCCTTTGCCTTTGCGGCCTTCGGCGGACTGATCTACAGTATACTGACCATCACTCTCCGTGCCAACCAGAATGTGGCCGGTCTTGCCCTGACTACATTCGGCACCGGTCTTGGGAATTTCTTCGGCGGTTCCCTCTCCACACTGGCCGGCGGTGTAGGTCAGATCTCAGTAGCTACAACAGGAGATGCCTATCGGGTAAAGCTGCCCATGCTTTCCAAAATACCTGTCATAGGTGATATCTTTTTCCAGTATGGATTTCTCACCTACTTTGCCATCATCCTGACCATCGCCCTGGCCTTCTTCCTGAACAGGACACGCTGGGGACTCAACCTGAAGGCAGTGGGAGAGAACCCTGCCACTGCGGACGCGGCAGGGATCAATGTCACCCTCTATAAATATCTGGCCACAGTGATCGGCGGGGGGATCGCAGGACTCGGAGGTCTCTACTTTGTCATGGAGTACACCGGCGGCACCTGGATCAATAACGGATTCGGAGACAGAGGATGGCTTGCCATCGCCCTTGTCATCTTTGCCCTGTGGAAACCGATCAATGCCATCTGGGGGTCACTGCTCTTTGGCGGATTATATATCCTCTATCTCTATATACCGGGACTTGGCCGAAGCACACAGGAAATTTTCAAGATGCTTCCCTATGTTGTGACAGTGGTCGTCCTCATCATCACCAGTCTTCGAAAGAAGAGAGAACAGCAGCCGCCTGCAAGTCTCGGTCTGGCCTACTTCCGCGAGGACAGATAACAGGGCATCTGGAGGCACTGCATAAAAACACCCCGCCTTAACCCGAAAGGATCTATAAAAGTTTGAGATCCTGCCGGTTTAGGCGGGGTGTTTTTTGTGACAGCCTCCCGAGGGAAGGTTTGTCGATATTAATCAGAGCTTCTTGACCAGTTCGCAGGTGCTGGTGAAGCTGTTGGGCTGAGCCCTGTGGTAATTGATATGAACAGAAGTCGGCCCTCCGTGGACCTGTATGCCTGCGCTTACCCGCCACTGCGGGCCATAAAGGATGTGGGCATCCGGAAGGGCTTTGGCCAGTCTGGCAGCTATTGTGTCCGCAAACTCCTGCACATCGCCATGGGCGACAATGATGGTGCCGGCCGGATCGATGATGGTCTCCCTGGTGAAGGCTGCGACAAGCCTGGCATATTTCTCCTTGCCCCTCACGGTACTCTTCACCGGCATCAGCAGCCTGGTGCCATCATGCTTGTCATCGTACTCATTAGAGCAGAAGGGCTGAAAATGCAGGGCGCCTCCCAGGAATGCAGGGAGGAGGGGAACACGGCCGCTCTTTCTGACAAAGCTGAACTCGCTCCAGGAGAAGAGGTGGGCGATCCCGCCTCTGTTTGCCTCGATAAAAGGAAGGATATCCCGGATATCTGTGATGGACTTTTCATCGCAGTAGGATATGATATCCATGATGAGCATGCCGAGACCAGTGGACATACACTGAGAATCGATGCAGATGATCTTCCTGTCGGGATACTCCTCTGATAATTCCCGGTAGAGAGAAGATACATGACTGTAGGCACTGCTGAGGCTGCCGCTCATGGCAACATATAAAACATCCTTACCCTGGTCCAGGTAACGTCTTGTGATCCGCTCGACCGATTCGAATTCGCCCTCGGAAGGTTCATCATCGGCCATATATATACAAGGGCAGCTCGTATGTGCTGAGTATCCCCTGTTCACATAGTAGGCAACCTGACCGAAATCCTGCGGCTTAAGCCCGTGCATCACGATGGATTCCTCACCCTTTGAAACTGTGATGGGGGTATCTACGACGGTCAGAATACCGTACTCTGCGACAAGCGGATCCGGAAGGTCACACAGTCCGTCTGTAAGAATCTGAAATGGTTTCATATATCATTATCTCCTTATAGTAGTTTTAAAAACCAGATATAACGCTTACAATTACGATTATATTAGATTATACGAATATGTCAAGGGGTCAGGCCCCATTACGGAAATATTAACTATATGACATTTCTGTGATGGGGCCTGACCCCACTTGACAATGAAGGATGACCTATAGTAGAATATAGTAGTTCGCCGGCCTGTCGGAATTGGCAGACGAGACGGACTCAAAATCCGTTGGTGGCAACACCGTGTGGGTTCAAGTCCCACGGCCGGCATATAAAGAAGAGAGGGGATAGGCATCCGCTTTACGGTGGAGGTCATCCCCTTTTGAGTATGAGTAAGTAAAACTTCCCACATGAGAACTGTATTGAGTCTGTTTTCATCGGTATCTGCCGGTACATGACCTCAGAAATGTACTGTTTCATCATTCATGACAGCCATTTTTATGGGCTCCGTTACGCGAACTCGCTTCGCTCAGACACACTACGGAGCCCAAAATGTCTGTCATTTCTATGAGAAACAGTTGACATTTCTTCACACAG
>CADBNQ010000018.1 GCA_902796045.1 uncultured Lachnospiraceae bacterium
AGGTCGGGTTCCTGACACTGGACATTGCTCTTTTCCATGAGGGCGATGTAGTGGTCGTAGAAACGCTGGGATTCCTCAGGGACCTGCTGGGAGAGAGCGCTGCGGAATACGCCCCAGGACAGGTTCTTGGATATGAAGGCCAGAAGGGCGGGCTCCTGCTGAAGACGGCCGATGATGTAGTCCATGATGAAGATGATCTGGGCTTCAAAATCTGTGAGGGAGGCTTCCAGCAGGGCCTGATGGGCGTCGCCGAAGAGCTCGGCTGCCTTGTGGGCTGTCAGCTTGTTGCGCAGGTCGTACTTGTCTTTAAAATACAGGTAGAAGGTGCCTTTGGCCAGACCGGATCTCTTCGCGATATCAGAGATGGTGGTCTTGGCAAAACCTTTGTTGGTGAAAAGGTCAAAGGCTGCCTGCAGGAGACTGGCCTGTTTTAATTGTTTGTTTACTTCTACTTTACTCATCTGTTTTCCTTTTCAGAATCATCAAAGTGCATCCGATTGGACTGCATCAAGTTATATCCACAGTTGAAGTCATGAAAATCCCATATCTGAGCATGAAAATCTTGATGCTTCCTCATACTTGTATATTGACCAATGGTCATTTTGTGTGTATTATATCAGGAGGATTACATTATTTCAAGAGTAAGAGAGACAGGAGTTGATTTTTCGTGATAAGTGTCGGTAAATGGATTGCCAGGCACAGGTTTCTGATTCTGCTGGTGGGCTTTGCCCTGCTGGTGCCGGCTGCCCTGGGCATGATTGCGACCAGGGTGAACTATGACCTTTTAAGCTATCTTCCGGATTCTCTGGAGACAGTCAGGGGACAGAACATCATGGTGGACGAGTTCGGGAGCGGCGGCTTTTCCATGGCCATCATAGAGGGGATGGAACTGAAGGATGTCAAGAAGCTGGAGGATCAGATCAGTGAGGTTCCTCATGTGAAGGATGTCCTCTGGTATGATGATGTGGCTGATATTTCGATGCCGGTGGATATGCTGCCTGGGAAGATCAGGAAGACCTTTTTCCGGGATGACGCCACCATGATGCTCATCCTTTTTGATGATACCACTTCCTCGGATGCTTCCATGGATGCCCTGGTCAAGATTCGCCACATGGTGAATAAGCAGTGCTTCTTAAGCGGTATGACCGGCGCGGTCAATGACATCAAGGATATTGCTCTGGAGGAGCTGCCTGTCTATGTTGTGATCGCTTCGATTCTATCTTTCGTGATCCTGGAGATGGCCACCACCTCCTATGTGGTGCCCATCTTTTTCCTGATCAGTATCGGGGTCAGCATCCTCTATAACCTGGGTACGAATATCTTTCTGGGAGAGATTTCTTATATTACGAAAGCGCTGACGGCTGTCCTTCAGCTGGCGGTTACCATCGATTATTCTATCTTCCTCTTGAATAGTTATGAGGAGAATAAACCGCATTTTGAGGACAGGAATGAGGCCATGGGCCATGCTATCGCAGCCACCTTCCGGTCCATTGTCGGAAGTTCGGTCACTACTGTGGCCGGTTTTGCGGCCCTGTGTTTTATGACATTTGCTCTGGGACGTGACCTGGGGATCGTCATGGCCAAGGGGGTTCTCATCGGTGTGGTTACCTGTGTAACCATCCTGCCCGCCCTGATCCTGATCTTTGACAAAGTGATCGACAAGACCCAGCATCCCCCGCTGGTAAAGTCGGTGGACCGGCCGTCTTCCTTTATCATCAGGCATTATAAGGCCTGGATCGTGATATTTCTGCTGCTTCTTGGGCCGGCCCTTTACGGAAACAGTCATTATAAGATTTATTATGACATCACCAAAGGACTGCCTGATGATATGCCATCCAATGTGGCCAACAAGAAGCTGAGTGATACATTTGAGATGAGCACCATGCACGTGCTCATGATGGACAGGAACCTGGAGGACAAGGAAAAGAGAAAGATGCTGAAGGAGATCGAGCAGGTGGACGGGGTGAAAAGGACCATCGCTATCAGCTCCCTGCTGGGTCCCCTGGTGCCGGATTCCATGATCCCGGACGGCATCCGGTCCATGCTGCGGAGCGACCAGTACGAGCTGGCCTTTGTCAGCTCCCGCTACCACGACGCGACTCCCGAGGTCAACCGGCAGATCGGGCAGATCGATGAGATCATTAAGAAATATGACAAGACGGCCATGTGTATCGGCGAGGCTCCTCTGATGAAGGACCTTCAGGATGTCACTGATATCGACCTGAAGATGGTCAACATCGTCTCCATGGGCGCTATATTTGTGATCATCCTTATGGTATTTAAATCTATTTCCCTGCCGGTCCTGCTTGTGGCGGTGATTGAGTTCGCCATCGCAGTGAACATGTCCTTTGCCTGCTACATGAATACCGAGCTGGCATTTGTGGCCAGTATCGTCATCGGGACTATTCAGCTGGGAGCGACGGTGGATTACGCCATCCTCATGACCAGCCGGTATATCACAGAGAGACAAAGCGGCAAAAGTAAGAAGGAGTCTGTGGCCATCGCACACAAGACAAGCATGCTGGCTGTCATCACCAGCGGCCTGAGCTTTTTCTCTGCCACCTTTGGTGTGGCAGCCTACACCCGGGCCGACATGATCGGGTCCATCTGCACCCTGCTGGCCAGAGGGGCCATCATCAGCATGCTGTCTGTACTCTTTATACTGCCCGCCATGTTTATGATATTTGACAGAGTGATCTGCATGACAACCCTGGGATTTTCCAGGAAGAAGATATAAAAATGATTACATTACAGGGAGGCATCAAGGATGAGAAGAATTAAGGGCACCCGTTTCTTTGCCAGGCTTATGGCTTTTCTTCTGTGCGGTTCCATGGCAGTGACCAGTGTGCTGCCGGCGGCTGCGAAAAAGAAGAAGGATGATAAGGATAAGGTGGAGACTGTCTATGTCAATGCCGATGCGGAGGGCCGGCCGGAGAAGGTGACTGTCAGCGAGCAGCTGAAGAGTCATGCGGATGGTGTGCTGGAGGATTAAAGTGAGCTGAAGAATATCAAGAATGTCAAGGGGGATGAGGAGTTCACCCGGAACGGTGACAATCTGACCTGGACCAGCGTGGGTGAGGACATTTTCTATCAGGGTGAGTCCGACAAGGACCTGCCGGTGTCTGTGAAGGTTTCTTATTTCCTGGATGGAAAGAAGGTATCGCCAAAGAGCCTGGTGGGCAAGAGCGGCAAGGTGAAGATCCGTTTTGATTATACCAATAATACCACGCAGAAGGTGAAGGTGGATGACAAAGACGTAACTGTTCAGACGCCATTTACCATGATTTCGGCCATGATCCTGCCGACGGACCATTTCTCCAATGTGGAAGTGGAAAATGGCAGATCAGTTTCTGATGGTGACCGCAATGTGGTGATCGGCATGGCCATGCCGGGGCTTCGCAAGAGCCTGAAGCTGGATGATTACGAGAAGCTCAGCGATATTGATATCCCTGACTATGTGGAAGTCACTGCGGATGCCACTGATTTTGAGCTTTCCATGACAGCGACCGTGGCCACCACCGGAAGCATCAATGATCTTGATACTGATAAGATCGATGACCTTGATGACATCAAGGAGGATATGGACGAGCTGACCGAGGCGTCCACCAAGCTGGTGGATGGCAGTGAGAAGCTCTTAGATGGGATGAAGACTCTGGAGACTTCTCTAAAGACTTACACCAGCGGCGTGTCTAAGGTGGACAAGGGGGCCAAGCAGCTGAAAGACGGCCTGACCAAGCTGGCTTCCAATAAGAAAGAGTTCGAGAAGGGGGCCGAGGACCTGACGGATGGCCTTGAGACCCTGAAGAACGGGACCAAAACCCTCAAGCAGGGGGTCAAGGATTACACCAGCGGGGCTTCCAGTCTGGAGCAGGGCCTTTCCAAATCGTCCTCCGGTGTGTCTGCCCTGAATAAGGGTGCCGGGACTCTTGAGGATAAGCTGAAGGATTATACGGACGGCGTCGGCCAGATCCAGGGCGGCCTGAGTAAGCTCAACGGTGAGCTGAAGAAGGCTAAGATGCCTTCTAAGGACGATCTTGAACAGGTCAGCCAGGCGGCTTCCGGTCTGCAGAAGGATGCCGGAGATCTGCAGAAACTGATCGCGGAGATGCAGACGCAGTCCACGAAGCTTTCTAAGCTGAGTACGGACCTGAAGAAGGACAGCCAGGATCTGATTGATGCCACCAATAAGGCTGCCAGCAGCCAGGCTTCTGACCAGGCTCAGAAGCAGATTGACGAACAGAGGGAGGAAGCAGAGGACAAGGCCTCTTCACTCATCAAGGAGGCAGAGGACAAGGCCAACGATAAGATTGATGAGGCTTCAAAGGATGCCTCCTCCAGGACCAAGTCCGCCATCAAGGATGCAGTCAAGGACCTCAAGGACGATGATAATAAAGAAGTCATAGAGAAGGTCTTAAACGAGATCGACGGCGTGGATGCCAAAGGGTCTGATGAGAGTATTTCCCTTGATTCTTCTGTCAGCCTGGACAGCAAGAAGGCCAGCATCGATGTGGATGTCTCCAAAGACTCGGCAGTGAAGAAGGCTTCTGATGATCTGAGCGGGGTAACTCCTCCTAAGACAAATGCGGAAGAGATGAAAGAACTCCTTGGAAAAATGGAGCAGGAGCTCAAGGCACTGAAAGCATTCGGTGCTGAGACAGAAAGTCTTTCAAGGAGTATTGACGAGCTGAAGAAGGGTCTCGATGACCTGGACCAGGGCGCCACCAAGATCGCCGGAAAAGACCATGAAAACAGTAAGAAGCTGGTCAACGGCGCCAAGGACCTGAAGGAAGGTCTGAGCTCTCTGAATAAAGGGCTTAATCAGCTGGAAGCAGGCGCTAAGAAGCTGACAGCCAGCAACAAGTCCCTGACAGGAGGAACCGACTCCCTGGATGAGGGCGCGGGCAAGCTGCTTTCCGGCAGCAAGAAGCTGGAGATCGCTGTCAAGAAGGTGACCAAGGCCGCAGACCTCCTGGCCACCGGTTCTATCAAGCTGAAGGAGGGAACAGGAAAGCTTGCCTCCGCAGGCGATCAGATCAACTCAGGAGTGGGCAAGCTGGTCAGCGGAACAGGCGAACTGAGCGAAGGCATGAAAGAGTTTGACGAAGAAGGTATCCAGAAGCTGGCCGATCTGGCAGGAGATGACCTTGAATCGATCACCAGGCAGCTGAAGGCTGTCAAAGAAGCCGACAAGAAGTACCAGTCCTACGGCGGCATCAGGGATGGCGCCAAAGGCAGCGTGAAATTCGTCATCGAAACAGCGGCCATCGAAGAAGACGAGGATTAAAAAACCAGTCCGGCCTGGGCCGGACTGGAATTCAATTCCGGCCCAGGCCGGACTTGAAGCAGAAGAGTAAAGCTTCTTGCTGAAATTATCAAAAACTGAATGTCGGTAACATAGAGTATGACCGCATAATAATATAAGCTGTATATGCAATATACAGACCTACAAGTATCACCCCTTCTAGGCGTGATACTTGTTTTTTTGTCCAACAGAAGATAAAGACCAGGGCGTTGATGCCAATGAGGATGATGATGTCTGCCACCAGGTTCATGTCCACCTTGATCGGTGTCAGGGAAGAAGAGATTCCTACGATAAAAAATGTATTAAAGATGCAGGATCCGATGGCATTACCCAGGGCGATGCCGGAATCCCCTTTCTTTGCAGCCATGACAGAGGTGACCAGCTCCGGAAGGGAGGTGCCGATGGCGACGATGGTCAGCCCCACAAGGGTCTCGCTCATACCGAAATGCAGGGCGATGACGGTGGCATTGTTTACAACAAGCTGCCCGCCCAGGATGATCGCCCCTGCACCTATGACTACATAGAAGAGACTTAGGGGGATGGGAAGGGGCTTCTCCTCACTTTCCTCCGTCCTGTTCCTGAGGGCATTCACCACCAGAACGATCATGTAGATCACGATACATGCCAGCAGGCAAAGGCCTTCCATCCGGCTGATACCGCCGTTCATCATCATGACGAGCAGGATACCGGTGGAAAGGATGCTGACAGGGATATCTCTGGACAGGATCCCTTTCTGCAGAGGAATCTGCCGGACCAGGGCCGCACAGCCGATAACCGCCAGCAGGTTGAAGATATTGGAACCGATGACATTACCCAGGGAGATATCGCTGCTGCCCCTCAGTCCGGCCGTGATGCTGACAGCCGCCTCCGGCGCGCTGGTCCCCAGGGAAACCAGGGTCAGCCCGATGACGATGGAAGGAACCATCAGGGCTCTGGCAATGGATGAGGCACCGTCCATAAAGAAATCAGCACCTTTGATCAGCAGGGCAAAACCAACGATTAATAAAATATACTCCATAATATCCTCCGGCTATGTTGTTACGTAGATATCCTGTCAATGATTCAAGCATAAGTTTACTATAGAGTATTGGTCTTGTTTTTGTCAATATGATCTTTTCATCAGCAGGGAGATGGAGACTCCCTGCTGATGAAGAAGCCTTTGGCATTGCTTGAATGCGCGGAATCGTCGAGACGATTCCGATTGAATTGGATGGGGTGGCAAGAACTGGAGTCAAGAAGGAGTCGTCTGGGGGAAGCGGACTGATAAGTGAATATTATCTTTCAG
>CADBNQ010000019.1 GCA_902796045.1 uncultured Lachnospiraceae bacterium
CAGTGTCTTAATATCTTTCAGACTCCACGAGAACTCTGTAATCTCATCCCTGTAAGCGGCCTCCTCTCCGGAAGCAGGGTGGTTTTCGTTCCTTTTGGAGGATGCCACCGAAAAGGTAAGGCAAAGGCTGTAGATCTTGTTAAGAGCCGCCTTCTCCTGGCCCTTCTTTTTGATGGTCAGGGTGATCAGACCGTCATTTGATATGGTTTCGTCAATCTCAACATCACAATCAGAAAACTTCTCGCTTGTTAATGTCAGCGTTCTATCAACCGAGTCTGCTGAAGCAAACCCAATCCTTGCTGCCACTCTCACAGCGGCATCATAGAGCAGCATCGGCTCATCACCACCTGCTTTGACCGGTGTTATACTGCTGATATCTGTCCTTGCAGCATTAAACTCTACATTATGAGAATCCGGGGCTGAGCCGTTCTTATCGTATACATAATAAGTCTCAGCAGAGCTTCCTGAAGACTGTGTTGTCCTCTTGATCACGACAATGGTTCTGCCATCAAGATCGGCACTTAGAAGCTTTGCCGCAGAGGCAACGCTGTAATACATCTGATCCATCTTGGCTGTCTGACTCATCCTTCCGGCAGATGCTGTGGCAGCTGTCAGCACTACGGAGCTGACCACAGCGCAGACCAGGAAAATAAGTAATGCGAAGGTGATGGATGCGCCTTTCTCTGATCTTAGTTTCTTCATAAAATACGCCCTCCTTTCCTTCGCAGTCTAAGTCAGCTATATTTTATCACAGTTTCTGGTCAATTACAATTTTCTTTCTATATTTTTAAGCAATTTTACCTGGTCATCGACAGAAGGGGCATGTAGGTATTCTCGAAGCGGAGGATCAAATCGATGAAGTCGTCCACATTCTCAAAGCCCTGCCTGTGCAGGATCAGCTCGTGGTCTAAAAGGACGGCCATGGTCATGGCGAACCTTCTGGCATTATCATCTTCGATGGCCCTGTACTCAGGCAGACTCCAGGTGTCTGTGGTACGGCACCAGTTGGTGATGGCAGTGTATCCGACAGAGTCTCTGAGCATCTCCTTAAGGAGGATCTCCCGGAAGCCTTCCTGGTCTCTGTATTCCGGCTTGGCATCTTTGCTCCAGCTGCTTATGAAAGTGTGGTTGTAGCTTTCAAAGAGCATCTTGATGGTGGAGAGCAGATAGGCCTTGCACTGCTGCCGCTCCTGCTCCGACGGGTAGTCCTTAAAGCAGGCTGCGCAGTAGGCTGCGATCAGGCTGCCGGTAAAGTAACCCATGTCATATCCGAAGGGTCCCATGAAGGAGAACTCGAAGTCCAGCATCTTAAGCCCCTCGTCAGAAAGGAAGACGTTGGAGGTGTGGAAGTCCGCATGGATCAGGCAGTCCGAGTGGGTCATGAATGTCCTTCGCAGGGTCAGCCTGTTTGTCTGGCAGGCGGGATCGTCTGTGATCTGGCGGAACCGTTCCCATTTATGATAGGCTTCCTGATCAAGATCTGTGCCGAAACGGGTCAGGAAGATGCCATCCTCCATGATCCGGCGAAGCTCAGTGTTTTCAAACTGGCTCTGCAGGCGGCGGAATTTTGGCCTGTCCAGATAGTACTCAGACGTATAGAATGCAGACCTTGCCAGGAAGTCTCCTACCTCAAGACCCAGGTCCGGAATCTGGTTTTCCTTGATCAGCTGGAAGCGGACCGCTTTCAGGTTCTCGATAAATTCCATGATAAAGATATGGTTGTCCCTGTCCTGATAGAGGATCTCAGGGACGTATTCGGGGACGATGGAGTGGAGAATCCGCATGGTATCGCACTCTGCTTCGTTCCGGTAGGAAGCCACCCTTGTCTTCGCCTTCAGGTTCCTGGGGTCTTCCAGACCCTGTTTGAGCACATAGCTTCGCACCGGGCTCTTTACCTTAAAGACGTAATTGATATGGCCGTCTCCCTCTCCTTCATCGGCATTGGGGTCCTCTCCCATCACAGATACGGTGATAGGCTGTGTGTCATCAAAGCCTGCAAGGTTGTCTTTCATGTACTCGATAATGTTTTCCTTCGTTATAACCAGCATAAGTTTCCTCCTGTTGTATAAATGACTGGTGGACAGGACTACCGGCCCCAGAACAGTATCCGGTCCTCTTTGGCCAGATACATTCCATCGCCTTTCTTTATCTTGTAAGTGTCATATAATTCATCGGTCATCTGCAGATTGACATTGCAGCGCAGATAGCTGAGTGGATGGATATCCGCACCGATGTAATACTGGCACATCTCTTTCGACTCCAGAGTCATGGCAAA
>CADBNQ010000020.1 GCA_902796045.1 uncultured Lachnospiraceae bacterium
GCAAGCGCAGGAGAGATGGGCTTCAGAGGCTCCAAGAAGTCCACACCATATGCAGCCCAGATGGCAGCAGAGACAGCTGCAAAGGCTGCTTTAATCCATGGCCTTAAGTCTGTTGATGTAATGGTAAAAGGACCGGGTTCAGGAAGGGAAGCTGCTATTCGTGCGCTTTCTGCATGCGGTATTGACGTAACCAGTATCAAGGATGTTACTCCCGTTCCGCATAACGGATGCCGTCCACCAAAGAGAAGAAGAGTCTGAGTGTTAGGAGGTAAGTTAAAATGGCAATTGATAGAACTCCCGTCCTTAAGAGATGCAGATCCCTCGATATGGATCCAATCTATCTGGGCGTTACTAAAAAATCTAACCGAAAGTTAATCCGTTCCAGCAGAAAGATCAGCGAGTATGGTCTTCAGCTTCGTGAGAAACAGAAAGCAAAATTCATCTACGGCGTTCTTGAGAAGCCTTTCAGGAACTATTATGCCAAGGCCGAGCGTATGAAAGGCCTTACAGGTCCTAACCTGATGATGCTCCTTGAGACAAGACTGGACAACATCATTTTCCGTATGGGATTTGCCAGAACCAGAAAAGAGGCAAGGCAGATCGTAGGACATAAGCATGTCCTGGTCAACGGCAAGTGTGTGAACATCCCATCCTACAGGGTAAATGTCAGGGATGAGATTGAGATTAAAGAAAACAAGAAGACAATGCAGAGATATAAAGATATCGCTGAGGCCAACGGGGGCATGCTGGTTCCTGCATGGCTTGACGCAGACCTGGAAGAGTTCAAGGGCAAAGTCAATGAACTGCCATCCAGAGAGATGATCGATGTTCCTGTGAACGAGACACTGATCATCGAGTTGTATTCTAAATAATTGATAGTGCTTCTTTGTATTCTGATAGGAGGTTCCGGTTAGTGTTTGAATTCGAAAAACCTAGAATTGAAATAGCAGAGATTTCAGAAGACAATAAATATGGTCGCTTTGTGGTGGAGCCTCTTGAGAGAGGTTACGGCACAACATTGGGTAACTCCTTAAGAAGAATCATGTTATCCTCGCTGCCCGGATCAGCAGTCAGTGCTGTAAAGATCAAGGGCGTCCTTCACGAGTTCAGCTCTATTTCGGGTGTAAAAGAAGATGTTACTGAGATCATCATGAACATCAAGGAACTGGCTCTTAAGAACAACAGCTCATCTTTTGAACCAAAACATGCATTTATTGAGTTTTCAGGTGAAGGAATTGTCACAGCAGCCAACATCCAGGTTGACAGTGACATAGAGATCATCAATCCGGATCTTGTGATCTGCACCTTAAACGGAGGAACTGACAGCCATTTTGAGGCTGAATTGACCATTACAAAGGGGCGCGGCTACGTTGGTGCCGACAGGAATAAGTCAGAAGACCAGTCTATTGACGTGATTGCAGTAGATTCCATCTATACACCGGTGGAGAGGGTTAACCTTACCGTAGAGAATACCCGCGTTGGTCAGGTGACAGATTTTGACAAGCTTACTCTTGATGTTTTTACCAACGGTACACTTGCCCCGGATGAGGCAGTGAGTCTTGCCGCAAAAGTATTAAGCGAGCACCTGAGCCTCTTCATTGACCTCTCTGAGAATGCGAAGTCAGCAGAAGTGATGGTTGAGACCGCTCAGGATCCTGTTGATAAGGTCCTGGAGATGAACATTGATGAGCTGGAGCTCTCAGTGCGGTCCTATAACTGTCTCAAGAGGGCAGGGATCAATACTGTCGAGGAACTGACCAACAAAACTCCGGAGGATATGATGAAGGTTCGGAACCTGGGACGTAAGTCCCTGGAAGAGGTTCTCTCCAAGCTGAAAGAGCTGGGATTATCATTGAACTCCAGTGAAGAATAGATAATAATGACCCGCCTAGGCTGAAGGAATAAGTAAGCATGGCGAAAAATGAAAGGAAGGTCCATTATCATGGCAAAATACAGAAAATTAGGCAGAACATCTAACCAGAGGAGAGCTTTGTTACGTAATCAGGTAACACAGCTTTTATACCATGGAAAGATTCGCACAACAGAAGCAAAGGCCAAAGAGATCCGTAAGATCGCAGAAGGTATCATTGCTCTGGGTGTCAAAGAAAGAGATAATTTCGAGGTCGTCAAGGTTGAGGCTAAGATTGCCAGAAAAGACAAAGACGGCAGGAGAGTGAAAGAAGTTGTAGACGGCAAGAAGAAGACAGTATATGACACAGTTGAGAAGGAGATCAAGAAGGATCTTCCTTCCAGACTTCATGCAAGACGTCAGATGCTGAAGTTCTTATACCCTGTTACTGAGGTACCTGCTGAAGGAAAGGGAAGAAAGGCCGGCACAAAGAAGATTGATCTTCCTCAGAAGATTTTTGATGAGTATGGTCCAAAGTACGCAAACCGTAACGGTGGTTATACAAGAATCGTGAAGATTGGACAGCGTAAAGGCGACGCAGCTTTGGAAGTAATGATTGAATTAGTTTAATCTTTCATTAGGTTACAAGGGGACTGTTTTAAGCAGTTCCCTTTTTCCTTATCTCATAGGAGATCAGGATTTATTAAAGGATTATTGTTTCATGAATATGATTGATGTGTCTCATCTGACTTTCAGCTACAAGCTGTATTCAGGTGAACCTGAGCATACAAATGAAAAAAAGGCAATTGATGACGTCTCATTGTCTGTCAGGCCGGGAGACTTTATAGGGATTCTCGGACCCAACGGGTCCGGAAAGTCTACCCTGGCAAGGCAGCTCACCGGTCTGCTTGTCCCAGGCGGGGGTTTCGTATATGTAAAAGGACTCGATACATCCATTCCGGAGAATACCTTTAAGATTCGAAAGACTGCCGGGATTGTTTTTCAGAATCCGGATAATCAGCTGATTGGCAGCACGGTGGAGGAGGATGTGGCCTTTGGCATGGAGAACCTGGGGATTGACAGGGAGGAAATGCGGGAACGGATCACCACTTCACTGGAAGCGACCGGGATGACTGCCTGCAGGCTGAGACCGCCGGGAACCCTTTCGGGCGGCCAGAAACAGAGGGCAGCCATAGCAGGCATCCTGGCCATGGAACCGGAATGTATCGTGTTTGATGAACCGACAGCCATGCTGGATCCTTCCGGAAGAGAAGAGGTCATGAAGGCCGTCCGTTTTTTGAACCGGGATAAGAAGATTACCATCATCTATATCACTCATCTGGTCGATGAGGTGGAGGATGCGGACTATCTGTATGTGATGGATCAGGGGAAGATTGCCCTGCAGGGTAAGCCTTGTGAACTGTGGGATGATCCTGCAGGCCTGACAGCCCATGGGTGCGGTCTGCCCTTTTTGCGTGAACTGACCTGTATGCTGAAGGAAAAGAGCAGCAGGCTAAACCATGTCCTCTCCGGCATCCTGCCTGAGGGAGAACAGGAACTGATACGGATTCTGGCAGCCATGGCAGAGAAAGATGATCTCCAACCTGAAAAAGAGCCCGCTGCTAAAATGCCTTCTTCCGGAGGCATCTGTTTGAACGATGTCAGCTACTCTTATCGCATTAACGCAAAAAGCGGACATAAGGAGGAAAGCGGGGCATCCAATGCTCTTGAGCATATAAGCCTTTCCATAGGACCGGGAGAATTTGTGGCTTTTGTCGGCCCCACAGGTTCCGGGAAATCTACTCTTTTCCAGCACCTCAACGGTATACTGTCTCCTTTGAAAGGGACAGTTTGTTTTGAAGGGCAGGATATTCACGAGAAAGGGTATCCCCTCCATAGTCTGAGACAGAAAGTCGCCTTGTGTTTTCAGTATCCTGAATACCAGTTGTTTGAAGAAACGGTGCTGAAAGATATCTGTTTCGGCCCTTCTAATATAGGCTGTGACCCTGAAACCTGCCTGGAAAAGGCCAGGCATGCCATGGCATTGACAGGTCTGCCTGGAGAACTGGAGGACCATTCGCCTTTTTCATTGTCCGGTGGAGAGAAAAGACGGGCAGCCCTCGCGGGGGTCCTGGCCATGGAGCCTGCCTATCTGCTTCTTGATGAACCGGCTGCGGGATTGGACAGGCGGGGAAAGGAACAGCTGTTCATGCTTCTCAAAAGTCTGAACAGGGACCATAATATTACAGTGATCATGGCGGCCCATGATATGAATGACGTGGCAGCCCTGGCTGACAGAGTAATCGTGATGAAGGAAGGACAGCTGATGGCAGACGGATGTCCGGAAAACATTCTGGGAGATGAGAGTCTTCTTGACTCTGTGGGTCTGAAAGAACCAGACAGCGTTCGCTTCTACAAAGCCTTGTGCAGACAGATGGATTGCCCTGAATCCGGTCTGCCTCTAACAGTGAAGGCACTTGCAGAAAGGATCTGCCTGATGTGCGGGGAGGAGAAACAATGATCAGAGATATGACTCTGGGACAGTATTACCCTGCTGATTCGGTGATCCATCGTCTGGATCCGAGAGTCAAGCTGCTGGGCACCTTGCTGTATGTGATCACTTTGTTTTTATCAAAATCCATCTGGGGACTTGCCCTGTCGGCTCTTTTTCTGGCCATGATCATCATTTTATCCAGAGTGCCTCTGTCCATGCTGGCCAGGGGAATAAAGCCCCTGATGATTATTATTATGTTTTCGGCTGCTCTGAACCTGTTTTTCACTCCCGGGGAAGCCCTGTTCAGGGCTGGGCCGGTCAGGATCAGCAGAGAGGGAATCCTTTTGACCTCTTATCTGATCCTTCGTCTGATTTTTCTGGTTGTGGGTTCATCGATCATGACTTTTACAACCACTCCCCGGCAGCTCACTGCCGGTCTGGAGAAGGGTCTGGGCTTTCTCACGCGAATCCATGTTCCGGTACATGAGTTTGCCATGATGATGTCCATCGCTCTCCGCTTTATGCCCATACTTACAGATGAGCTGGATAAGATTATGAAAGCCCAGATGTCCAGAGGGGCAGATTTTGAGAGTGGAGGTCCGATCAAACGGGCGGCTAAGCTGGTCCCCCTGCTGGTTCCTCTGTTCATGGCTGCCATCAGGAGGGCATCTGATCTGGCTGCGGCCATGGACGCCCGATGCTATCATGGAGGTGAGGGCAGGACCAGTCTTTACCCACTCAAGTACAGCAGAAAGGACTATGCTGCCTATGGTGTACTGCTATGCTACACAGCTGCCATGGTGGTGTGCCGGATGTGCTTTTATTGACAGGAGGATAACATGAAAAGGATCAAGCTGGAGATAGCCTATGACGGGACCAGCTATTGCGGGTGGCAGATACAGCCTGATCGGCTGACTGTGGAAGGAGTAATAAACAGAGTGCTCTCCGAGACACTGAAGGAGGATATCCGTGTCTCAGGAGCCAGCAGGACGGATGCCGGCGTCCACGCTTATGGGAATGTGGCTGTATTTGACACTGACACCAGCATTCCTGCTGAAAAGATCGGCCTGGCTGTAAACCCTTTCCTGCCGGAAGACATCAAGATCGTCAGTGCCTGTCAGGTAAAGGATGATTTCCATCCAAGATATTGTGATTCCATTAAGACCTACGAGTATCGTATACAGACAGGGGTCACCCAGCTTCCCAGCTGCCGTCTGTATGCCCATTGGATTCCCAGGCATCCGGATCTTGAAGCTATGAGAGCAGCTTCCCGGAATCTGGAGGGAACCCATGATTTTAAGAGTTTCTGTGCAGCAGGAGCTCAGGTTAAGAGCACTGTCAGGACAGTTTATAACATAGGGATTGCTGAGACAGATATCATGCCGGGCTGTAAAGAGATACGGATCACTGTAAGAGGAAATGGATTTCTGTACAATATGGTCAGGATCATCGCAGGGACTTTGCTGAAAGCAGGGACAGGATGCTGGCCCCCGTCCTATGTAAAAGGAATCCTTGATGCCTGCGATCGCCGGATGGCAGGAGAGACTGCACCGGCCAGAGGGCTCTTTTTGAAAAAAATAGAATTTCCGGGTGAAGACCCTTCTATAGTTTTACCATAAATGGAGAACAGCCATGAATACAATGTGGATTATTATCATTTCGGGAATGATTCTGGGAGCAGTTTTCAGTGTCTTCTTTCTATGGTCAAGATTCTGCAGATTTCGGATTGTCAAAAGACTTTCCGGGGGCAGAAGATGGGCAGTCATTATCATTGGGTTTGTTCCTGTCGCGATACTGGGCTTCTTTGCATACCTTAATCTGGTAAATACCGTGGTGATCATTGTATACCTGTGTATCTACTGGATCGTGGCCGAGTGCCTGGCAGCCATTGTCAGAACGGTGCGCGGCAAAAGAAACGGCCAGGGAGAAAATGACAGTAAGGATCAGAGCCCTGAAGGACCCTACTGGACAGGGATTATTGTCTTATGTTTTGCAATCTGTTATTTCAGTGTGGGATGGTATCTGGCACACCATGTCCGGCAGACGGATTATACCGTCCGCACAGAGAAGAATCTGGGAACTGATTCCCTGAAGATTGCCTTCTTCGCAGATTCACATATAGGTGCTTTGTTTGACGGAAAGGGCTTTGCCCGGAGGCTGGAAGCCATCAGGTCAGCCTCCCCGGATATCCTTCTGATTCCGGGGGATTTTGTTGACGATGCGACAACTAAGGAAGACATGATAGCAAGCTGCCAGGCTCTGGCCGGATTTGACTGTCCGTACGGGAAGTATTTTGTCTACGGAAACCATGACACAGGCAATTATGGCTTTCGGCATTTCACGGTTTCTGATCTGGTAAACGAGCTGGAAAAAGCAGGCGTTGTCATCCTGGAAGATGAGGCCCTTCTGATCAATGACAGCTTCTACCTCATAGGCAGAAAGGACAGGACAGTTGTGGACAGGATGCCGCTTGAGGATATCATGTCAAAGCTCGACAGGTCAAAGTACATGATCGTCATGGACCATCAGCCAAATGATTATCAGGCAGAGGCTAAAGCCGGGCCTGACCTGGTGCTCTCCGGTCATACCCATGGCGGTCAGATGATTGAGATGAAGCTTGTATCTGAGCTGATAAAAGCAAATGACAGAACTTATGGGATGGAGCAGAGGGACAATACTGTTTTTCTTGTGACCAGCGGCATAGCGGACTGGGCAATAAAGTTCAAGACTGGCACAGAATCAGAGTACTGCATAGTAAATGTAGTACAGGAGGATCACTGATCATTTTCTGTTAAATCAACAGAAAGCAAGGGAAGAGGAACTCCTTGATTTGGGTCAGATTTGACGATATAATAGACCATATTTTATGATCTGATAAGGAGGATAATGAGATGTTCAGTACAGATTTCTTAGAGAAGACAAGCACGACAGATGTACATGCCTATGAGAATGGGAAATACAATGTTGTTGAGTA
>CADBNQ010000021.1 GCA_902796045.1 uncultured Lachnospiraceae bacterium
GTATTGGTGCGAAGTGCGGATGCCCCGGCTCCGACGGGATCAAGCAGGACAACATGTCCAAGCGCATTTGCTTTTCTCCCGGCTCGATACATCCCTTCAATACTGCTCTTGTTGAGCGTTCCGATATTAATGTTCAGGCCGCCGCAGATGCTGGTGATATCCTCCACATCCTCGGGTTCGTCCGACATGATCGGACTTGCGCCGCAGGCGAGCAGGACGTTTGCAACATCGTTGACAGTCACATAATTGGTGATGTTGTGCACTAAAGGTACGGTTTTTCTGACATTTTCAATACAGGTTTTAAGCATATCATCCTCCGAAAAAAAGCAAAACAGATATGCCAAATAGTCATATCTGTCGAGTAAAACTGTCCGTGTAAAACAGGCAGTCCCTTACAATATGTCCCTACGTTGGCATTATCCAAATCAGGTAATGGGTCCGGGCTGTAGCTCCCGTTCTCAGCCTGCCTGCACAGACTCCCCTTTTGTTATTGGAACAAGTATACTACTTTTCGGACAGCAATGCAATCTTTTATTTATTTTCATAATAATCACCCTGGCAGCTCAGGAGGAGTAAAACGGTTCTTGGGCAGCATTGACAGTCAGACTTATCGTAGGTATGATATGTTGTAGAACAAATTATCTGATGGGACATGTGATGATAAGGAGGTCCTGACAGCAAATGAAGATAGCATGGTTTTGTATTCCGGCTCATGGTCATACCAATCCGACACTGGGGCTTGTAAAAGCATTAACATCAGCCGGATATCAGATTTATTATTTTTCCTTTGAGATGTTTAGAGAAAAGATTGAAGATGCCGGGGCCTTTTTTATTCCCTGTGACGGTTATGACTTTGAGATGGAGGATAAAGAGAACGCAGATCGCGTAGGCAAGGATCAGGCTTTTGCGGTTGAGCTACTGGTTTCATCTACTCTTGCGCTTGATGAGATGGTGACAGAAAAGATAGGAGAGATTGAACCGGATGTGATTGTCGCAGATTCGGTAGCATACTGGGGAAAGCTTGCCGCCCTAAAACATGGGATACCATATATCTCATCAACCACTACCTTTGCATTTAACAGGTATTCATCAAAATATATGAAGCATGGGGCAGGAGAAACAATAAAAATGCTGCTTTCTATGCCCAAAGTCAATAAGCAGATCAGACGATTGCAGGAGAAAGGCTATCCAGTGAAGGGACTTCTGGATATCCTGCAGAATGACAATGATACCAACACGATTGTGTACACCTCAAAGTATTTTCAGCCGTGTTCGGAGACTTTCTCTGACAGGTATCATTTTATAGGTCCTTCTATACGGCCTGTTACTGAGACATATGAGAAAAAGGCTGATAAAATGGTCTATATATCCATGGGGACTGTAAATCAGAACAAGGACTTTTACCGTCATTGCATCAATGCTTTTGGAAATACGGAGTATCAGGTTATCATATCAATGGGTGTAAACCATGATCATTTTGTTGATGTGCCTGATAACATTGAACTATATGAAAGTGTTGACCAGATGGCAGTACTTCAGATGGCAGATGCCTTTATTACTCACTGTGGAATGAATTCCGCTTCGGAAGGACTTTATTTTGGGGTTCCTTTGGTTTTGTTCCCACAGACACCTGAACAGGATGCAGTCGCAAAGCGGGCAGAAGAACTTGGGGCAGGTATCAGGCTGCCGTCAATTAAAGAAGACGATATCCTGAAAACAGTCGCCAGAGTGATCGAGGAGAAAGACTTTAAGGAGGGAGCCGAGAAGGTATCTGAAAGCTTTAAGCAAAGCGGTGGGTTCAAGGAAGCGGTTGCTTTTATTGAGAGTATCTGACTATCTCAATATCTGCTGAAGCAAAGGAATTGAACGCTTAAAAGAGGTAAAAAAAGCTGATGTTTGATCGGGTTCTCGGAATGAACGAATCAATATCCGGACTTTGGAAGTTTGGAGATATAATATGAAAGGGAATGTATAGATGTTTAATTATGCCTGGCCGATGATGCTGGTGATCCTGTCGAATATCCTTTATCAGATTTGCGCCAAATCAGTACCGGAAAAGGTGAATCCATTTGCAACGTTGACGGTTACTTATCTGGTGGCAGCTGCTGCAAGCCTTGTCCTTTATTATGTACTTGGCGCTGATGGGCATCTTCTGAGAGAATACGAAAAACTAAACTGGGCTCCATTTGTGCTTGGTATTGTGATTGTAGGCCTGGAAACAGGATGGATATACGCCTATAAAGCTGGGTGGCAGGTCAGCACGGGCTTCATCGTACAGAGCGCTTTTCTGGCATCGGCACTCCTTTTTGTTGGATTTTTTCTTTACCATGAAACCCTTACCTGGAATAAGCTGGCCGGTGTTGCAATCTGTATGGTCGGGCTTGTCCTTATCAATCTTGATTTTTGATGCGCAGAGACAAAAACAGCCAGCAGGCTGTTCATACTGCTCAACAGCCTGCTGGATTCCATTTCATCAGAATAAATATTAATCTGTTTTCTACTGTATGATGACTGCCTCATAGGGCCGGAGACTTCCCGGACTGCGATCCCGGTCGTCTGCCCTGTCATCATAGGTAGACAGAAGGATCTGTGGGTTCTTGTCTTCTCTGATCCCGATCTCGGCCGGGTCATAAGTGACCTTGCTGCCGGTGAAATTCACAAGGATCACCATCCTGTCTTCGCCGCTGCTCCGCTCATAAGCATAAATCTGCTCACTCTCAGGAAGGAGCTCTTTGTAATCTCCTTCCTGAAGGACACTGTGATCTGAACGGAAGGCTGCAAGCCTGCGGTACCAGGACAAAACAGAGGCGGGGTCGTCAGATTCGGCCTGGACATTTTCAGTCTTATACTGATCATGAACCGGAAGCCATGGGGTGCCGGAAGTGAAACCGGCATGAGTGCTGCTGTCCCATTGCATAGGGGTACGCGCATTATCACGGCTGAACCTCTGGACGAATTCAAGGGCTTCTTTTTCACTATAGCCTTCCTGCAGAGCAATCTGATACTGGGCGTGGGAATTCAGGTCATTATAATCGTCAATGGAATCCCATGCGACATTGATGTAGCCCAGCTCCTCTCCCTGATAGATAAAAGGCGTCCCCCGCAGTCCAAGAAGGATTGTTCCCATGGCGCGTCCTGCCAGGACCGGATCCGCATCTTCGGGGAAGTAGTGATTGATTGACCGCATCTTATCATGGTTTTCAAAATAGGCAGGATACCACCCGTTATCTGCTGTTGCTTTCTGGCTGTCTGTGAGGGCCTTCTTGAAGTCGGTCAGCTTCCAGTCCTTTGCCTTACAGTAGGTTTCTGCCCCTTTGAACTCCAGATTCATATGACTGAATTCAAAAAGCATGTCAAAAACGCCTTCACTTCCTACCCAGTATTTCAACTGGTCAGGGGTCACGCCGTTGGCCTCGGCAACGGTAAATATATCCTTTCCTTCCGTAACTTTTTCCTTGAATTCTTTTAAATAATCCAGGATGCCGTCAGTATTTACTGTCATCATATGGATGTCAGCCCTGCCTTCGGAATCATCTGCAGGTCCGTCAGAAAAATCAGCCGGTTTCTTGATATATGGAATCGCATCCATGCGAAAACCGCCGACCCCTTTGTCGATCCAGAAATTAGCGATGTCAAACAGGGCCTGGCGGACCGCCGGGTTTTCCCAGTTGAGATCCGGCTGCTGGGCAGCGAATGTATGAAGGTAGTACTGCTGTCTGGACTCGCACCAGGTCCATGCGGATCCCCCGAAAATACTGCGCCAGTTGTTGGGCTCACTCCCGTCTTCTTTCGGGTCGCGCCATATATACCAGTCACTGTATTCGTTATCTCTGTCCGCGCGGGAAGCCTTAAACCAGTCATTCTGATCAGAGGTGTGGTTATAAACAAGGTCCATAACGACGCGGATCCCTTTTTCATCTGCTTCCCTGATCAGGGCTTCCATATCCTCCATGCTGCCGTAGCGGGGGTTAATGGCATAATAATCCGACACATCATAGCCATTATCTGCCATAGGAGATGCATAAACCGGAGTAAGCCAGATTGCGCCAACTCCCAGGCTGCTCAGATAGTCCAGTCTGGAACGTATACCATTTATATCTCCATAGCCGTCGCCGTCCGAATCCTGAAAACTGTTTACGTAGATCTCATAGACTATGGTTTTCTGCCACCAGGCCAGTTGATCGGCAGCTGCCCCTTTTTCGTCCTGGCTGCCGTATCCTGCTGTCTCATCTTTTGCGGGTCTGGCAGTCCCATCCTCTGAAGATTGTCCTGTTTTGCCCGCGCAGGCGGTCAGCATCACCGGGATCATACAAAAAATAACGGTTTTCTTTATCAGGTGATCTATTATTCCTTTTTTCCTTCTCATGATATCCTCCTGTCTATATTCACATTTATTCTATCATGCACCTAAAAGATCATCAATGTAAAAATA
>CADBNQ010000022.1 GCA_902796045.1 uncultured Lachnospiraceae bacterium
TCGAGCATCTGCAGGATATTGGTATAACACATCTCATACTGGATGGTGATGATGAAGAAATCAAAGAGGAAGACAGGGTCCTGGGATTCCAGGGCAAAAAGGGGGATCCGGTCCTGTCTCATACGCCGGTCCAGGTCAATCCAGGGAGAAAAGACTCTTTCACAGTAGATATCTTCTCTCCTGTTAAACATGTCATAGAGGATCTGCATGCCCAGATGGGACATGCCGATCTCGTAGACATCCGGAAATCCGAATACGATCCGGATATCCACAGACTCCGGATCTTTTCTGACCATATTCACCTCATTGCCGATGTAGCGAACCGGTCGTTCGACACTCATCAGGACTTCATCTGTTAAAGCTAGGTAATCCATATTCATCCTTTTAATCTAAATACTGGTGCATAAATCTGCTGATCGCCCCGTTAAAACCGACGGGGTCCTTGGCCTGGGCCTGGGCATGTCCGGCCCCCTCGATGATCAGCAGTTCTTTCTGACAGCCGGCAGCCTTATATAAGTCCTTCGACATCTCTACCGGGATCATGGCATCCTCGCTGCCATGGATAAAGAGCGTAGGAGTATGGCTGTTTCTGACCGCCCTGATGGGGGCAGCCTTTTTCAGATCATAACCGCCTCTCAGCTTCAGCATCAGGACAGCAGAATCTACGACAGGGAAGGGGGGCAGGCCGAACCAGGCTTTAGCCTTGTCGCCGAACATGGAGTAAGCGTCAGTGTAGGCACTGTCGGATACAATAAAACGAACCTGTTTCGGAAGGTCTTTCTCCCCGCTCATGATCAGAGCTGTGCTGGCGCCCATGGACTGACCGTGGATAATGATACGGGCATGGGGGTCCTGTGACAGGATATAGTCCAGCCACAGTCTGCAGTCATAGTGGTCTGTCCAGCCCATGCCGATATAATCTCCCTCACTCTGGCCCTGGGCCCGAAGGTCCGGCACCACAGCATGACAGCCCTTCTTTGAATAATAGTAGGTGTAGGGATACATGGCTTCCTTCCAGCCTGTATATCCATGAAGAAGGAGGACCCAGACATGGGAGTCTTCCTCCCCCTCAAAGACAGAGGCCACAAGCTTGTAGCCGTCCTCCGTTGTTCTGCTGATGGTTGAGATCTTTGCCTGGTCAAGCCAGGCATTGTAGGGCTTGGCCCCATTCTCTATATGCTGTTTTATATCATCTGACTGGACCTGTTCTCCATAACATCGGGCTGTGATATCCTCAAAGATCTGCAGCTTCTGCATGAAAGAAGGAATGAGTGCGGCGCTGACCAGGAAATTGATCAGGGCGATGTAGAGGATCAGCAGGATCAGGACCAGGATCAGACATATTTTTATCAGTCGTTTGGCATTTAATTTCTTGCTTTTCATGTGGCTTGGATAAAGATGCTGATCAGTTGCGGAAACTGTGTATTGGCGCAGGAATTCTTCCTCCGCGGTTGATAAAGGCGGAACAGTCAAAGGAATTGACCGGCATGATGGGTGCATGCCCAAGAAGACCGCCGAATTCCACAATCTCTCCAACGTCCTTGCCGATCACCGGGATGATGCGGACAGCGGTGGTTTTCTGGTTGACCATACCGAGAGCCATCTCATCAGCGATGATCCCGGAGATGGTCGATGCCTTTGTGTGGCCGGGGATCGCGATCATATCAAGCCCTACCGAACATACGCAGGTCATGGCCTCCAGTTTCTCCAGGGTCAGGGCACCCGCCTCCACCGCATCGATCATGCGCTGATCTTCACTCACAGGGATAAAAGCACCGCTTAAGCCGCCCACATAGGAAGAAGCCATGACGCCGCCTTTCTTCACCTGATCATTAAGGAGTGCAAGTGCAGCTGTCGTGCCGGGGGCACCGGCAAATTCCAGGCCGATCTCCTCCAGGATCTCTCCGACACTGTCTCCGACGGCTGGTGTGGGTGCCAGGGACAGGTCTATGATGCCGAAGGGGACATCAAGCCTTTTTGAAGCCTCCCGGGCTACCAGCTGTCCGACACGGGTCACTTTAAAGGCAGTTTTCTTGATGGTCTCACAGAGAACTTCGAAGTTCTCTCCTCTCACCTGCTGTATGGCCCTCTTGACCACGCCGGGACCGCTGACCCCCACATTGATGACACAGTCTGCCTCTGTCACCCCGTGGAAGGCACCTGCCATGAAAGGATTGTCATCTGGCGCATTGGTGAAGACCACAAACTTGGCATTGCCCAGACCATCCTGGTCTTTTGTCCTTTCAGCAGTCTCCAGGATCATCTGGCCGATCAGTTTTATGGCATCCATGTTGATGCCGTTTTTGGTGGACCCCACATTGACGGAACTGCACACCCGCCCGGTGGAAGCCAGTGCTTCCGGAATGGACCGGATCAGGCATTCATCTGCCGGTGTCATCCCCTTGCTGACCAGGGCGGAATAGCCGCCGATAAAGTTGACCCCGACCTTGACAGCGGCTTTGTCCAGGACCTTGGCGATCCTGACAAAATCTTCTGGTTTTCTGCAGCAGCTGCCGCCGACCAGGGCGATGGGGGTGACGGAGATCCGCTTGTTGACGACAGGAATCCCGTACTCTCTCTCTATCTCCCTCCCTGTGCTGACCAGGTTTTCGGCCTTGGAGACAATCTTGTTGTATATCCTGTCACACACCTGGTCAAGGTCGGTTCCCGCACAGTCCAGCAGGCTGATTCCCATGGTAATGGTCCTTACATCCAGATTCATCTCGTGGATCATTCGATTGGTCTCAATAACCTCGTTGATATTTAACATCCCTGCCTCCTAGATTCTGTGCATCATCTCAAAGATATCTTCATGCTGGGCCTGGATCACCACGCCGATTTCCTCGCCAATCTGCTGAAGTTCTTCCGCCATGACGGGAAATGTCTTGCGTTTTTCTTCTGATTCCACGACCATCATCATGTTAAAATAGCCTCCGGTGATGGTCTGGCTGATATCGAGTATATTGATCTGGTTGCTTGCCAGGTAGGTGCAGACTTTTGCTATGATGCCTACAGAGTCCTTCCCTATGACAGTGATGATCGATTTCTTTAATACTTTATCTTCCATGCTACCTCCCTGTATCTTTACCATGCGATGGTCGGCTCAGTGCGGCTGGCAACCGTCATGGTTATATTCTTTTTAACAAGATCAATGTTGTGCATCAGCAGCTCTACTCTGACAGCTTCAAAGGCAAGCTCACTGTAATTGTTTTCCTTGCTCAGATGGCCCAGATAGACTGTCTGGCATTCTTTTCCTATGACCTTAGACAAAAACTGTCCTGCCCGTTCATTGGACAGGTGTCCGGAATTGCTCATGATCCTCCTTTTCAGAGGATAAGGATAAGGACCGGCCATCAGCATATTCAGGTCGTGGTTGGACTCGACCAGGAGGGTCTCGCACCCCTGCATCTTTTCCACCAGGTAATCATCAAATGTGCCGAAATCTGTCACCTGGCCGACCTTGGACCGGTCATCCCGGAATGTATAGCAGACAGGATCTGCGGCATCATGGTAGATCTCAGAGGCCTCTACATAGATATCATCCAGCTTCATGGCCCTGTCTTTCTCAATGGGATGAAAAAGGTTCCGGTCAATCTTACCCAGAGACGAAGCAGAAAAAATAGCATCGATCGTCCTGCCCGTGGCGAATACCGGGACCGGATATTTCCGTAGAAATACGCCCAGTCCGCTGATATGATCCATATGTTCATGGGTGATAAAAAGGCCCTTAATCTGTTCAGGCAGGAGGCCGATCTCCCTGAGCCCCTCAACGATTCTTTTTCTGCTGAACCCTGCATCCACAAGATAATGGCTGGTCTCGTTGCCCACGTAGATGCAGTTTCCGCTGCTGCCGCTTCCTATACTGGCCAGTTTCATAGTTCTCTTCCTTTATCTGATGGATTTCCAGGCTGCTTCAGGCGAAATAGTTCCGGATCATTCAGGGCAGCCCTGACAGAGGCCGCAGTCTGCTCACAGCTGCCGTTGTTGTCAATGACTTTCTGACAATGCGCTCTGAACACTTCTTCCGGCAGCTGGGAGGCCATGATCTGACGACACTTCTCTCTGGAATAGCCCCTGCTCTCCATCAGCCTTTTGATTCTGTTTTCTTCAGTGACATAGATATACCAGAGACAGTCCAGCAGTTCTTCATAGTTCTCTTCGATCAGCAGTGCGGCTTCCAGGGCAATAAAAGGAACACGGCCTTCTTTCCGGTAAGCGGCTATCCGGTCAAGGATTTCTCTGCGTATGGCAGTATGCGTCAGCGCATTCAATGTCTGAAGCTTTTCCTTGTTATCAAAGACAAGCGCAGACAGGGCATGCCGGTCAATCTGTCCTTTCTCATCAAGGATAGACTGTCCGAACTGATGCAGGATCTCCTGGTAGCAGACAGCACCTGGTTCCATCAGGTCGTGTCCGACCTGGTCTGCCAGAATGATCCCTGCCCCATATTCCTCGGAGAGGATCTGCATGACCACGCTCTTTCCTGATCCGACGCCACCGGTAATGCCAAGGAGAGGGATCCGATCATGCAGGAGTTTATTTTGCGTCATACCAGTTAGTTCCCTTCTCTATATCAATGATCAGAGGAACCCGCAGGTCAGCGGCTCCGGTCATCTCCTCCTGGAGGATCCGGGTGACCTGGTCTGCCTCTTCTTCTTTTGTCTCTATCAGCAGTTCGTCGTGGATCTGAAGGATCAGTCTGGAAGAGAGATTCTCCTCCCTCAGTCTCCTGCTGACCCTGACCATGGCGATCTTGATGATGTCTGCAGCTGTGCCCTGGATGGAGCTGTTCATGGCGGCACGTTCTCCGAAACTTCTCTGCATAAAATTGCTGGAGGAAAGCTCAGGTATGGGCCTGATCCGCCCGTAGAGGGTTCTGGCGATCCCTGTTTTCCTGGCCTCTTCCACATTGCCGTCAAGATAGGTCTTGATCCCGGGATAGGTCTTAAAATACCTGTCAATATACTCAGTAGCTTCTTTTACTGTTATATCCAGGTCCTGGCTCAGGCCGAAGGCGCTGATACCGTAGACGATCCCGAAATTGACTGCTTTGGCGCTGCGACGAAGCAGGGGGGTCACCTCTTCCACAGGAACACCAAATACCTGGGAAGCCGTCGCTGTATGGATATCAGCGTTATGGCGGTAGGCTTCGATGAGATTCTCATCATTGGCCATGTGGGCAAGCACCCTCAGCTCAATCTGAGAATAGTCGGCACTGATAAAGAGGAATCCCTCCTTTGGCACGAATACCTTCCGTATGGCCCTTCCCAGGGGCATGCGGATCGGGATATTCTGCAGATTAGGATCTGAGCTTGAGAGCCTCCCGGTAGCTGTGACCTTCTGGTGAAACTTTCCATGGATCCGTCCGTCATCACCGATATAGGCGGCCAGACCATCGGCATAGGTGGATTTCAGTTTGGTCAGCTGCCGGTATTCCAGGATGTCGTTGATGATAGGATAATCCGGAGCCAGTTTCGCCAGGATGTCAGCGGAAGTACTGTAGCCGGTCTTTGTCTTTTTGGCAAAGGGCATATGGAGTTCTTCAAAGAGAATGACACCCAGCTGCTTGGGAGAATTGATATTGAATGGTCTCCCGGCCTGTTCATGGATCTTTTCCTCAAGCTGGTCGATCCTCCCGACCAGCTGGTCTCCGTAATCCTTCAGAGCATCTTTTTCAACAGCGATCCCGTATTTCTCCATATCATAGAGGGTGGGGACAACAGGCCTGTCTATCTCCCGGTACAGGCTGGCCATGGAAAGATCTGCAAGCTTCTCCATGAGCATGTCCCTGGTCTGGGCCGGCACATAGGACAAAAGTCCTGCTGCATTGATAAGTTTCTCATCTGCAGGATCAAAGACTTCTTCCAGCGTCTTTTTTCCGCAGAGCTCCTTTCTGGACGGTGTGACCAGGCCCAGGTAATCCCTGGCCAGATCATCATAATCGTAGCTGGCCTTCAGGGGATTGATCAGGTAGGCCATCAGGCCGGCATCATCAATCTGGTCTTCGTATTCTCTGGCTTCTTCGGCAAAGTGCAGCAGGGCCTTGTAGTCAAGGACACAGATGCGGCATCCTGCCTGAAGAAGAGTCATGATGGTCTCCCTGGCCTTTTCTTCCGTAAAGCCCTCGCTGACCGGGATCACAAAGGGCTTTTTATCCAGAGTCAGGGATAATGCGGCAAGACTGCCGGCCCTTCCTGCCAGGCCGACACCGACTGCTACCGGACTGTCCTCATTCGGGCCAGGACTGTTTGCGGCAGCCTCAGCGGCCTGTCTGACGATCTCTTCCAGGTCAGCCTCATCACAAAGACTGACCGCAAGGGTATCCTCTTCTTTCTTGTCATCGTCGAAATAATGAAAGAGGCTCTTAAGTTCCAGCCTCTTAAAGAGCTGGTAGGCCTCTCCTGTAAAGAGGGGGCCGATCTTCGCATTGACGAAATCATAGTCCAGCACGCAATCGAGCCTGATGGCAGCCAGTTCCTTGCTCAGGATGGCCAGGTCATAATACTCTTTCAGATTGTTCTGGGCTTTCTTTGGCTTGATCTCCTCAATGTGGGCGTAGGCGTTTTCAATGGAATGCCAGGCGGCAATGATCTTTGCTGCCGTCTTCTCACCGATTCCCGGAACGCCCGGTATATTGTCCGATGGATCGCCCATCAGACCTTTCATATCGATGAACTCCAGGGGGGTGACCCCGTAGAGCTCTTTTACATCGTCAGCATAATAGTCTTCTGTGACAGTTCCTCCGGCTCTGGTTTTGGGGATCTTGATCTTGACATGGTCTGTGGCCAGCTGCAGAAGGTCTCTGTCACCGGACACGATCACCACCTCATACCCTTCTTTCTCGGCAGTGTGGCCGATGGTACCAAGGATGTCATCCGCCTCGATGCCTGCCTGGGTTACAACCGGAATCTCCATGGCAGACAGGACTTCCTTTGTCAGAGGAACCTGGGCAGAAAGCTCTGCCGGCATAGGTCTGCGGGTTCCTTTATAATCTTTGTATTTTTGATGGCGGAAGGTGGGTTCTTTGCGGTCAAAGGCCACCAGCAGATGGCTGGGCCCCTCTTCCTCAATATAGCGAAACATGATATTCAGAAAACCCAGCACAGCATTTGTATGTGTGCCATCCGAAGTGGTCAGGTCAGGCAGACCGTAAAAAGCACGGTTTAAGAGGCTGTGACCATCAAGCAGCATAATCTTGTCCGCCATGGGAATCTCCTTTCTAAGCCTCTTTCAAAAAGGCCGCATATCCTTTCTTTGCCTCATACAGGTCAGCCTTGCTGATGACCTCACAGGGCGAGTGCATGCTAAGAACCGGCACACCGCTGTCGATCACTTCCATACCGTACAGTGACGCGATGTAGGCTATAGTTCCGCCGCCGCCGGCATCGACCTTGCCGAGCTCAGCTGTGTGGAAGGCCACCTTATTGTCATCAAAGATACGCCGGATCAGTGCCATGTACTCAGCATTGGCATCGTTAGAGCCGCTTTTCCCTCTGGCTCCGGTAAACTTATTGATGACCAGGCCTTTGCCCAGATAGGCACAGTTTTTCTTTTCAAAGACCTCCTCGTGGGCCGGGTCAAAGGCGGCGCTTACATCGGAGGACAGCATTCTGGATCTGGAGAGGATCCTTCTGAGAGCCAGATGGGAGTCATGTCCTGTCAGAGCAGCCAGCTCGGCCACCGTGTTCTCAAAGAACATGGATTCCATGCCGGTGGCACCGACACTGCCGATCTCCTCCTTGTCTACCAGGAGGCAGCAGGAGGTCCTTGCTGTCGTGCCGGCCTCCAGAAAGGCTTCAAAGGAAGGATAGGCACAGACTCTGTCGTCATGCCCGTAGCCTGCCACCATGCTGCGGTCCAGGCCGCAGTCCCTGGCCGGGCCGGCGGGGACAACTTCGATCTCAGCGGAGAGGAAATCCTCTTCCTCGATATCGTAGTACTCAGATAATAAGTGCAGGATATTGGCCTTTACTCTTTCTTTTGTTTTTTCTTCACCGGCTTTTTTGTCGCTGTCCCTGTCAGACTCATCTAAGGCGAGAGGCATGCTCCCGATCAGGATGTCCAGACTCTCTCCGCTTATCACCTCGCTGGCTTTTTTGGCCATCTGTCTGGAAGCCAGATGGGGAAGAAGGTCAGTGATATAAAAAACAGGGTCTGAAGGGTCTTCGCCGATAGAGACAGGTATGACACGGCCGTCTTTTTTGGCGATGACCCCGTGAAGAGCCATGGGAATCGTCACCCACTGGTATTTTTTGATCCCACCATAGTAGTGTGTGTCAAGAAAAGCCATCCCGGTATTCTCGTAAAGAGGGACCTGTTTGATGTCAAGTCTTGGGGAATCTATGTGGGCGCACAGAATATTCATCCCGTCAGTGAGAGGCCCGGTGCCTATGTGAAAAAGGGCGATGGTTTTGTTCATGAGGATGGCAAAGACCTTGTCTCCCTCCTTCAGGGACCGGCCGGACGCAATACAGTCCTCAAGATCTGTATAGCCGGCTTCCACTGCCTTCTCCCTGAAATAATCAACACACTCTCTTTCTGTCTTGCAGCGCCCGAGAAAATCCTTATATCTTTCTGCCAGGGCATGGACCTGGTCTTTGTCTTTCGCAGTATATGTCGTCCAGATGCTTTCTTTCATATTCTAGTTTCCTCCATTATGTCATATAGCTTTCAGGTCACCGTAAAAAAGTCATCCTTGTCCAGGAGAGACAGATCCATGACAGGAAGGTCGGGGTGTTTGGCTTCCTGCTGATCCTTCTCATCGACGATAAAGGAAACGAGCAGGTCGTCCTGGTTGATCTCATCCCCGTTCCTGACATAGAGCTTATCCACAATTCCTGAGATCTTGGAGGTGACGGTGGTCTCCATCTTCATCGCTTCAATGGTCAGCAGGGGATCATTCCTGCTGACATGATCTCCCTCACTGATCACCAGACCCGTCACCAGACCTGGCAGCGGAGCACCCAGGTGCCCCGGATTTCTGTGATCTGTCTTGATGTGATGGTCTGCTTTTATCTCGTAGTGTTTATCCAGGATCCGCACTTCCCTGTAGAAACCATTGACTTCAAACTCGAGGGTGCGGTATCCCTTGATATCCGGCTCAGAGGCCCTTATGAACTTGATGAGAGTATCTCTCCCCTCCTCCAGCTGGATGGTGGTCTCTTCATTGGGCCGCAGTCCGTAGAAATACACATGGCTTTCCAGCTTGGAGACATCGTTGTAGGCCTCAAAATGCTCACAGTAGTCTTCATATACCCTGGGATAGAGGGCATAGCTCAGGGTCTTTTGTTCCATCACGCCGGGCTCTTCCATCTTGTCCATGTAGTAATCTTCGCGCAGGTGCTTTTCGATGGCGTCAAAATCGACATCCGGCAGAAGGGATCCGGGACGGACTGTGACAGGCTCCTGTCCCTTCAGTACAATCTCCTGCAGCTCTTCGGGGAAGCCGCCTTCCGGCTGTCCAAGCATCCCTCTGAAATATTCTACCACTGATGATGGGTAGGAAAGGTCTCTGCCTTCCGTAAATATATTGTCCCGGGTAAGATTGTTCTTCATCATAAAGATGGCCAGATCTCCCACCACCTTGGAAGTGGGGGTCACCTTGATGATGTGGCCGAGCAGGTCATCTGCTTCTTTATAGAGCTTTCTGATCTCTCTTTCGCTTCCCTCGGAGCCCATACTCTTCAGCTGGGCTGCCAGATTGGTATACTGTCCTCCCGGGATCTCAGTCTCATAAGTATCAGAGATAGGGGCGTCTATACCGCTCTCAAATACTTTATAGACCTTCCGCTCGTGGCTGTAGTAATCATCAAGGACGGCCAGACCGGCGGTATCGATCCCTGTATCCCGTTCAGTCCCTTTCAGGGCCTCGATCAGGGCATTCATGGAGGGCTGGCTGGTCAGGCAGCTCATGGAACCGATGGCGCAATCCACGATATCTACACCGGCTTCAGCAGCCATCAGGTAGGTGGCGATACCATTTCCGGTCGTATCGTGTGTGTGGAGATGAATGGGTATCTTCAGCTCTTCCTTTAAGGCCGCGATCAGCTTTTTGGCAGCGTAGGGCTTGAGGAGGGCCGCCATGTCCTTGATGGCTACGGTGTGGCAGCCCATGGCTTCCAGCTCCAGGGCCAGGCGGACATAATAATCTATAGTATAGGTCGTCTCCCCGGGATCGAGGATATCCCCTGTATAACAGATGGCGCCTTCCACGATCTTGCCGGTCTTTAAGGCCTCCTCCACCGGGAGCTTCATATTCTCAATCCAGTTGAGACTGTCAAAGATCCTGTAGACATCTACCCCGTGATCACTGGAAACCTTGATAAACTTCCGGATCACATTGTCAGGGTAGGTGCTGTAGCCTACCACGTTGGAGGCCCGGATCAGCGCCTGGATCAGGACGTTTGGCATCCTCTCCCTGAGAAGGTCCAGACGGAGCCAGGGGGATTCCTTGAGGAAGCGGTAAGCCGTATCATAGGTTGCACCGCCCCAGGCCTCAACGGAAAAAGTATCTTTAAGATAAAGGTTGGTCGCCCTGGCAGCACCGGCCAGCTCCTTGGTGCGCATCCTGGTGGCCAGAAGGGACTGCTGGGCGTCCCGCATGGTCGTATCAGTGATATAAAGCTTTTTGTTGCGGTAGATCTTCTGGGTGAATTCTCTGGGTCCAAGCCGGAGGAAATCATCCCTGCTTCCGTTGATCTTCTTTCCGGATTCGATCGCGGGGACCTTGCGGTTTTCCAGATAGGGCTTGGGTTCCGTATGGACATTGACCATCTTGTTGGCCAGGAATTCAAGGATCTTGCTGGTCCGGTCCAGCTTCATATGCAGGTCCAGAAGCTCTGGTGTCTCCTCGATAAATGTCGTAAAACACGCTCCCTTCTTAAAGGCTTCATGGTTAAGCACATTGATCAGGAAGTTCATGTTGTTCTTCACACCATGGATCCGGAACTCTTTCAGGCAGCGGGTCAGCTTCCTGATGGCCCCATCAAAGGTGCGGTCATGAGAAATGATCTTAACCAGCAGATTGTCATAGTGGGGCGACATCAGGGCTCCGCTGTAGACATTTCCCCCGTCAAGACGGATTCCGTTGCCCGCACTTGTCCGGTACAGGTCGATTTTGCCGCTGTCCGGGATAAAATGATTGGCAGGGTCCTGGGAGGTGACCCTGGTCTGTATGGAAAAACCATGACATTTGACTTCGTTCTGGGAGTAGATGTGGATGGTCGGTGAATTAAGCGGGTACCCTTCTGCGATCAGGATCTGACTGCTGACAATGTCGATGCCTGTGACCATCTCGGTGACAGTATGCTCCACCTGTATCCTGGGATTCATTTCAATAAAGAAAGGATTCAGGTCTTCGTCCACCAGGAACTCCATAGTTCCCGCATTGGTATAACCCACTCTCCGGGCAAGGCGCTTGGCACTGTCCATGATCTTCTTCCTGACCTCCTCCGGGATGGACCAGGCAGGGGCAAACTCTATCAGCTTCTGATTATCCTTCTGCACGGAACAGTCCCTGTCAAAAAGATGGACGATGTTGCCGTAGTTATCTCCAAGGATCTGAACTTCGATATGTTTTGGATGCTTCAGATACTTCTCCAGAAAGAGTCTGGCTTCACCGAAGGCCTTCTTTGATTCGTTGGTGGCAGTCCTGAAAGCCTCCTCCATCTCCTCTTCGCTGCTGACCAGGAGCATGCCTTTCCCGCCGCCCCCGTTGCTGGCCTTCAGCATGACCGGATAACCGATCCTCCCGGCAATCTCTGCTGCCTCATCGGAAGAGGAAAGGATGGTCTCACTGCCTTCTATGATGGGAACCCGGCTCTCATGTGCCGCCTGTTTTGCCGAGATCTTGTCACCCATGATCTTCATGGCTTCCACACTGGGGCCGATAAAGGTCAGGTCGTGCTTTCGGCAGACTTCAGCAAAGTCAGGATTCTCAGAGAGAAATCCGTATCCCGGATGGATGGCGTCCGCTCCCTTCTCCCTGGCAATACGGATGATCGTCGGGATATCCATGTAGGCATCTACCGGGCCTTTGCCGGGAGCCAGAGGATATGCCTCATCCGCCTTAGAACGGAAAGGGGCGTACCGGTCCTCTTTGGAATAGATCCCTATGGATCCGATATCCAGTTCCTCCAGGGCACGGAATACACGGATGGCAATCTCTCCCCGGTTAGCCACAAGTACTTTTTTAAACTTTTTCATCCTTAAATCCATATGAAATGTCTCCTGTAAAAACTGTTTGATCCAGTTTATTAAATCCTTTTCTAAGTATATAGATAATTGCTTTTAAAAACAAGAAGCAGATACAGAAAAATACTATGATTTTTGTTTTTTTATCTATGTTTTGCGGGCTCTTTATGATAGAATAAAGGCATGAGAATGCTGCGGCAGAGATAACACCACAGTAAGGAGCGGTATATTATGAAAGTATTATTATTAAACGGAAGCCCGCACAGGAACGGAACCACCTTCAGGGCATTAAAAGAGATCATCATAGAACTTCATAAAGAAGGGATTGAGACAGAGCTTCTTCAGGTCGGCATGCATGTCATCAGAGGCTGCAAAGCCTGCGGCATGTGCAAGAAGTCTGAGCTGGGCAAGTGTATCTTTGGAGATGACCCGGTGAATGTTGCCATCACCAAGATGAAGGAGTGCGACGGACTGATCGTCGGCTCCCCTGTCCACTATGCCGGAGCTGCCGGAGATATCACATCTTTTATGGACCGTATGTTCTATGCCAGCGGCGGATTCCCCTACAAGCCGGGAGCCGCAGTAGTAGCCTGCAGGCGGGCAGGTGCCACGGCAGCGCTTGAACAGCTGAACAAGTACTTCATGATGAACAATATGCCTCTTGTTCCCTCAGCCTACTGGAACATGCTCCATGGCCACAACGGCGAGGAGGCAGAACAGGACCAGGAAGGTCTGATGGTCATGCGCACCCTTGCCCGCAACATGGCCTGGATGCTCAAGTCCATCGAAGCCGGCAAGGCGGCCGGCCTGGCACTTCCGCCGGATGAGAGCCACATCCGTACTAATTTCGTCCGTGATCTGCCCGCGCAGACGGCGGCCGGTCAGGATACAGATAAGGATGCATCAGAGTACAAGGACTTTGCCCCTTATTTTACTTCCTACAACAAAGTGAATAAAGCCTATCAGGAAGATGAATAATAAAGACCCGGATCTGCAGATGATTAAGCAGATCCGGGACTTTGTTTATTTACTGAGCAGGGGCGGTCTGTGTCGCGGCCCCCTGGTTATCCTGGACAGGCTGATTGGTGTTATTGGAGTCGTCCTGCTTTTTCTCTTCCTCTTTCTTGTCTTCTTTTTTCTTCTCTTTCTTAGTGCCGACTCTGACAATTCTCGGTGTAGACATATAATAGGAGGAATTGACCTGTTCTCTCTGATCTTCCTGACCCTTTACATGGATCACTTTCCACAATCTGGCTGTATACCCGGTATGTCCTGACTGTTCGACAACCTTTTTTCCTTCCTTCATGGTCTTGTCTTTGACGATCTGTTCCTCAGGAGGATTGGTGCTTACACACTCAGACTCAAATTCGATGGAACGGTTTTTATCCCGGTACTCTTTCCCGTATATGGTAAAAGTGATGGTTTCCTTATCCGAATCGGTCTTTCCCACAATATAGATGGGGTCTTTCAGGTTGTTTGCGAACCTGAAATCCTTCTCCTCGCCGGATATGGCGGCATCCTCTGATAATTCAACATAGTGGACTGTCATAGAATGGTTGGACCGCTCCAGCACCTCCAGCTCGGCACGAAGCACTGCATTGTAGAGGGTGGTGGATACCTGGCAGATCCCGCCGCCGTAGGTCTGGATGGTCGTACCGTTCTCATAGGACCCTGCCAGCCTGTAGCCGTTATCCTTGGTAAATGGAGTCACCGCGTCATGAACGGAGAACTTGTCTCCCGGATACAGAAGGGTGTCGTTGATCAGTCTGGCCCCGTTGGCCACATTGACACATCTTCCGTCCGGAGATCCGCCGTAGGAGGTGGTAAAGGTACCCAGCTTATCCTTGATCACAGACAGCTCTGCTTTGGTATGCTCTGCCTTGTCCTCCTTGTAGTCCAGAGGGAAAACAAGCGCCGTCTGATCCAGCTTTCCGGCGGAAAGGGTCTGGATGATCTTGTCAGCATTCTTCTCAAGGTCCATGTCAATGCCATTGACCTCATCAGTGACAACGAACTTCCCCTTCTTCCTCTTGATCGTGGCATCCTTTTTCTTGGCCAGAAAAGTCTTCTCGACCTCTATGAGCTTCTCCCTTGCCTTATTCCGGTCAAAGGTAAAAGTCAGTGGATAGTTCTTTGGCGTCTGTGTCAGTTCGTAGACAGTCCTGATCCTTTCGTAAAGGTTGCCGGTCTTACCCAGTTCATAGGCCTCATTGGTCGCGTGAGGCTGCTGGCAGGTCAGATTCAGATCTGACAGGGGGAAAGAAGCCTCCTTCTCTCCTGCCTTAAGAGTCACAGTCTCATTCTGCACAGAATATACATAATGGCTGACCGTCTTTAATGCCTCGGCCCTGCTCATCCCTGACAGGTCCATGTTTCCCACGGAGACGCCTGGGTAGACCTGGTCTATATCAA
>CADBNQ010000023.1 GCA_902796045.1 uncultured Lachnospiraceae bacterium
ACCATCTGTGAAAAGGCATATTCATAATCGGACGGGTTGTCTTTGAAGATCTCCCGGTAATCTCCCCAGGCCGGCAGATAGATATAACGGATGAAACTGTAATCCGGCAGGTGACCTGCCCTTCCATGGCCGAGATTCATGATGGAGTTCTCGGATGACTGATACACACTTCCTACGTAGACTCCCTTATCCGGATCCTCCTTCGCAGATGGATTGTGCGAGAAGGCAACCCTTCTTTGTTCAAATCCTCCCTCATCCTTCGGGATCAGTTCATAGAAATACGGATTGGTATTGTTGATGACAAGGGAAGGGGTTCCGGCAAAGTAGCTATGAGCCCATGTATCTGCCAGCACATGCATGGCGACACCGGCTGCCTGAAGGCCCCTGCCCCTGGCCAGCATGACCGTGTCTGCGACCAGGTCCCCGTTCGGCCGGCAGATCAGACGATACTTGTCCTTATAATTCTTCGAGCCCCTGTCTATGTCAGCATAGAGGTCTCCCGGCAGAAAATGAAAAGAAGACCAGATCCTGGTAATATCACTTAGACCGATCCTGTCCGTGCGGGCTTCCATCATCTCAAGCTGAAGCTGTGTTGTGGCCGCCTCAGACGGACCACCTACTTTCTTCAGGTAGGTCCTGGAACAATGGTCGACCATCTGGGCACAGTAGCAGATGGCCAGACTACTCTCATGGTCATATCCTGCCAGGGCAGCCGCACAGTATGTCGCATAATAGTGAAAATCTCCCTGCATTGTCTCTATTCCTCCTGGCTGTCAATCAAGATCACCGGTGTACGCCGGAAAGCATTTACGATACGCATAACAGCCGAGAAAACCATACCGACTGAAAAAATATCCACCACCAGAGCAGGGGTGCGCATAAAGATCAGGCATGACAGGGCTGTGACCGTCTTAACCACCCCTGTGAATGTCTTCAGCTTGAAGGGTCCCTGTATCCGTCTTGCCTCCCTGGCCCGCAGGAGATCCACAACGCCTGAAAATGCCATGGTCGCACTCAGATAGGCCAATATGTAGAGGGAGGGCACCAATACCAGTGATCCTGCAAACATGCCGAAATCAAAGGACAAGATCCCGCGAAACAATATATTCGTCCCCCCGACCATGTGTCTTGCCATCCTGAAGTAATACCAGATCATCCGGAGTCCAAGAGCTTCAAGCGCCAGGGAATAGATGCCGATGATCACCGGATATGCTTTCTGACCCTCAAGAATCAGGAGCACACTCAGGCAAAGCATGACCATCCCAATGAACAACTGACCGATTCTCTGCCAAACTGTCATATGCTCCCTCCCTGCTTTCTTTCCAGCTTTCTGATATTAAAGGCGGCTGTCAGTAAATAGACATAGTTTAATAATGCCACGATCTCGATGAGCATGGTGGTCAGATTGACGTTGCTCACAGCCTTTTTCGACAAAAGAAAAGTAATAAAATTGAAGATTATAAGAAAACATGAGAAGGTCAGACTCAAAAAAGCGAGCACAAGATACCCCTTCTTTTTCTTCTTTGCGGTCTGCCGGCCGGCCCGGTAGGCATTGATACCGATATAGTAGTGATAAAAGAAGATAAAGATACAGGCTATAATGAGGATCCCCAAAATAATTACCCAGCTTAAGATTAGAAAAACCAGCTCTGCCTCTTTTGGAACATCAATCTCTTTCATGGTGGCTGAGACCATCCCCTGGACAGTCTCCTCTCCGAAAAAGAGTCCTATAAAGAGTTTCAGTATATCCCATACGGAAAGGGCAATCTCCGCACTGCCGCTGATGGCCAGAGCATCCCTCCAGTGCCTCAGCTGTATGGCATCCCTGCTGTTATCAGGCCTGTATATATAATCTTCCACGGGCAAGCCACCTCTCTCTTTCTTCATCATACTCAAAATCATAAGAATATTATAATCAAAGCAAGAACAGTTTTCAACCGGCAGGATCCCATGCAATAAACGCATGAAATCCTGCCGGTTTGGGGTCAGCTCTGCTGACATGATTACTATTCAAATTTGTGCGCTCTACGCTACCGCGGAGCGTTTATCATGAAACTATAACAAACAACTGATCAAATCCCAAAGTACTAAGGTCATAATCATGAGAAGATTCATAGTCGACCAGCCCCTTGCCATCCTGGTACTTCTTTGTGCGGTTGATGGTAATGACTCCGTGTTCCTCCTCGTCTTGCTGATAATTAAAACCTCCATTGTCCTTGAACTCGTAGGTTCCGACGCTGAACAATTCCAGTTTATCATGGACCTCAGCATACTGCTCCAGGCTGCCGTCATCATAATAAATCCACCAGGTATCAATCCTCTCGTTTTCAGCCTCATTATCATCCTGATCAATCTCTTTGAAAGGCTGTTTATCCGGACCTGAAAAGATGGTAACGATCTTTCTGGGTGAATCCGGCGCATAAAGCTGAGTGAACCCCAGAGTGTACAGCTCATAAGTATGCGAGGACTCATGGTCAACTAAACCCCTGACGGAATCATATTTCTTTGTTCGGTTAATTGTGATAGTGCCGCCGTTTTTGTCCTGACCATCATAAATGAAATCTTCGCCACCCGATAATTCATAAGTTCCGATGCTGAAAAGTACACTCTTGTCATCAACCAGTGCAAATTGCTCAAATGTATTATCAGAATAATACACCCAGATCGTATCTACGTTATCCTTATCGCCATCTTCTTCAGTAATCGGCTGTTTGTCAATCCCTGCAAAGACAGCCACGACGTCTATGCCCTTTTTGGCGACGTTTCCCTTTATGAATCCCTCCGGGTCAGACACAATCTCTGCTGCGATTTCCCCGCTGTCCTCGCCAGAGCCGGTCTCCTTCAGAACAGTTGCTGCTTCTGGAGATGTGGGCTCCTGCAGGGTGGTCGCTGCCTCCTGAGAGCTGCTCTCCTGCGGAGCGGCATCCCCGGCTGCTCCTGAACCTCCGCATGAACACAGTACAAACACCGCTGTAAGACATGCCAGAACAGATAAGGCAGTCTTCCATTTCCTCCTCATAGTATCAACTCCTTTCTATAATCAGAATATAACACAGAACATCACTATAATCCACCGTTTAAGTCATGCTAGTCAATTGTGTTTATCTAATATCTTCCTGAAGAAATTTGTCCGCAAGGAGTAAATCCACATCTTCTTTCTCCATATCAAGAGCAATAGCCAGTTCGTTCAGCAGGCTGTTTTTGACCATGGATATATATTTCTCATCCACTGCTGTGATCTTCTTCCCATCTTCTTCTCTGCACTCTTTCCTTCGATAAAGTGCTTTGATGAAGCGAAGAAGCATGGTACAGTCCTGTTCACGCATGATCCTCTTATACTGCTGTTCCTGATCCCTGGTCTCAGGAATGATGAGTTCCTCATAGGAAGGGATGCCTTCTATCAGCGAAACGGCCTCCTCCCTGGAAATGACTGCCCTCATAAGCACCTTCTGATTATCAACCGGCGTGTATATAGTACTCCGTTCCTGCCCAACAGGGCTTAAAACATAGTACATCCTATTATCCCCCGGGATATCTGACCTGGTACAGTCACTGACTTTGCATACACCATTGGTCCCGTAAATAATGTATTCACCCTTATCAAACATGGCCATTTCCTTTCCCTTGGATTATTCATTTGTGGCAGTGAAAAAAAGCGTGTGTCCTTCAGCTGGTCTTACGCCAGTGGCCACACGCTTAATGAAACAATATTTATAAATTGTACGGCACCCCAACCCACTCTACGCAGTCAGAATGCCACACCTTGTACTATTATTATACTGCTTCTTCAGGATATTTTTCAAATAGGCATTATGCCGATTTTTCTTCCGGTCTTCCTGTTTTCATCCGTCAATTATTACTTCATTCTCTCTTCTTCAGCTTATCAATGAACATCTCATGGATCTGTTTCTGTACTTTTTCTGTGCCGAGGTCTTTTTCATTGAGTTCTCCTGAGGCTGTCATCTCCATGATTTTTATATAGGTCTCACCCAGAGCCGTTGTCAAAAGAGCTGCTGTCGCCCCGTTGATCGTCCCTCCCACAACAGTGCCTACTCCCGGGATCAGCTTAAGGAGATTAGATACAATAGTACGTCCTGCCAGGGTGGTCCCGGCTGTGCCCAGAAGGGAAGTGACGATAGCCCGCATCAGGCTCTTTGAAATATCCATCCCGAATATCGCCGTGATTCCCGCAATCATGCCAATCTGCGTGGGAACAAGGGCAGTTGCGTCAGCAAAAGGCAGCGGCATATATCCTTCACCGAAGCTTGCGGCAGCTGTCGTCATCACCAGCTTTTTTGCCTTGTCTACTTTCAGTTTTATGGAAGCTTTCTGAGCGTTGCACCATGCCTTCTGAGCGGCCTCGGGCAATAAACCCATTGAGAACTCCACAAGTGTGTCTACGCCAAAGGCTGGTTTGATCCTGTCGTCATCGTCATAATCCTGGGCCAGAACCAGCCAGATATTCTTGGCTTTGATGCCGGGATAATCTTTGAGGATCTGGTTCTTAAATGCTTCCGCCTGTTTTTTTGTGATGACCTGTGTCAGAACAACAACAACCGGCATTAATTCTGCGATTTCATTGATAAAATCAACTTCGACCTGTTCTAATCGATTAGAGTTCGAAAGCACGCAATACCACATGCAGTGGATGAACTGGTCAGGGTCATTGAGCCTTTCTGCCCTTTTGCATTCCTGTTTTATCGTTTCAATCGTTTTTCTCTGCTTCTCCGGATCCAGTTCAAATCCCACAGTATCATAGAGACGCAGGGGATATCCCTCGATCTCGTACACCCGCATCTCATCCGTTACGGGCTTCCCAATGCCTGTCTCCGCAAGATTCTTGCGAAAGGCCGCGTTTATCAAGGTACTCTTTCCAACTCCGGTTCTCCCGGCAATTATCAGATTTGCATGACCCATTTCTTTCATTTCTTTTTGAAAGGCTTTAAGAAAGTCTTCAAAAATATTCCCTTTCCCATCATTCAATATCATCATCCTCCAGCCTCTGATTCTTTAAATATCCTTTTGAGGACAGGTATGACCATTTATCAGCTAACAGAGTCGGCAGTATCGCAAACGCTGCCACGACACAAAGCAATACTATGAGTTTCAAACACTTCTTTCTCATAAAGCACCTCCATTTCTCAATCGATAGTCTGCCTTTTCTTCAGGAAGAGATAAATGCCCCTGTCTGGTGGTCCCACAGCTTTGCATACTCTCCACCTGCGCTCAGCAGTTCTTCATGGCTGCCATCCTCTGCCACCTTTCCTTCGGATATCACAATGATCCGATCCAGGGAGGCCACAGTGGAAAGGCGGTGGGCAACCACGATGGATGTCCGGTCTTCCATCAGATTCTTAAGCGCTTCCTGTACCAGCCTTTCTGATTCGGAATCCAGAGCACTGGTTGCCTCATCCAGAACCAGGATCGGCGCATCTGCCAGAATCGCTCTGGCTATGATGATCCGCTGCCTTTGCCCGCCCGACAGCTTCACGCCCCGTTCTCCCACCATCTGGTCCATGCCGCCGGGCAGCTTCTCGATAAACTCCAGGGCATTTGCCCGGCTTGCCGCAAGGCGGATCTCCTCCTCGCCCGCATCAGGCCTGCCGTAAGAGATGTTTTCCCTGATACTGCGGTGGAAAAGGAGGGCCTCCTGAGGAACATAGGCAATCTGCCTGCGCAGGGTCTGCTGGGAACAATGCCTTATATCCTGCCCGTCTATCAGGATCTGACCGCCCTGAATATCCGAAAGCCTTAAAAGCAATTTGGTCAGAGTGGATTTGCCGGCGCCGGACCTTCCCACCAGTCCGACACGCTGGCCCGCCGGAATATGCAGATTGAAATCGTCAAAGATTTTCTCCAGTCCCTCCTCATCATCGTAGGCAAAATCCAGGTGGTTAAAATCGATGTTCCCCTCTGTCACCTTAAGAGGGACAGCGTCCGGCTCGTCGGATACCAGTCTGGGCTCATCAAGGATGGCTGTCATCTCCGCGGCATCACCGAAAGCCCGGTTCATCCTCTGAAGGGTGTTGTTAATCATATTAAAATGCAATGTAATGGAATACGTGTAGGTAAACATCATGATGAGGGTACCCTGCGAGATGCCAAACCAGGCATTTCCCCCGACCATAAAGACCACCACGATGATCATGATGAAGACGATCAGGGACGATGTCATGGCCCCCCGGACATTGGATGCCCGCATCCGGATCGAATCGCTTCTTTCTACATTTCTGTTGGCAAACTCAAACAGTTCCTTCTCATAGTCTTCCCGCCCGTAGGTCTTTACAGACAGGATATTGGCCACTGCGTCTGACAGTTCCCCTGACAGGCTGTTCTGGGCAGAGGCCGCTTTCTCGTTGATGGGCAGGATCCTCTTATACATGGTGTATGCTACGATCACATAGATGGTCAGCATGATCAGCAGGATCAGAACATAGAGAGGCACCGTCGGCAGAAGAAAGACAACGGCCAGAAGCACCGAGAAAAAGCTGGGCATCACAGAATATGTCACCGTCTCAGCCAGCAGGGTATAGGCACTCATGAATTTGGTTGTCTGGCTGACAAGGGATCCTCCGTAACGGTTGGCATGGAAAGTCATGGACTGGTTGGACAGGGTGTCAAAACAGTAGGTGGCCAGTTCATAGTTGGCCCGGATCTCAAGCTTCCAGACAGAGTAATCCTGCAGTTTGGAACAGACCTGTCCCAGAGCGTTCACCACGACAAAAGACAGGATGTAGGGCCAGAAGACATTAAAGACATCCGCCGCTGCCACGGGCTCTGCCCCTACCCGGTCAACGACCTTTCCCATCAGGAAATTGTTCACATAGGTTAAAAGAGCCACATAGCCAAATGTAGTAAGGATATCCAAAAAGAAGAATCCAGGCATCTTTTTCGTGGCCATCCAGAAATAATGGAGCGTTCTGCCTGTGAGATTTTTTTTATTTTTCATGAACTGTTATCCCATAATCTACGATTACTGCAGTTTGCATACTTAACTGATGTTTGATATAGAGTATATCATATTTCTTCCCGTCTATAAATACGTATTGCATGCTGCCCTGCAATAATTACGATTGTAGATTGAAAAAAATGTGATTTCGCTCTATGATATAGGTTAGCAAATGAAATGATGGAGGAAAAAAGAATGATCAAAGATCTTATCATGAAGAACAGAAGCTATCGGGGCTATGATGAAAGCTATACCTTTAAAAGAGAACAGCTGATGAATTATGTGGATGGAGCCAGACTATGTGCCTCCAGTATCAACATCCAGCCCCTCAAGTATTATATCGCCTGGGAGAAATCTGATGTAGACAAGATCCAGCCCAGGATCAAATGGGCCAAGCAGCTTCCGCAGATGAGTCTCCCTCATCCGGGTATGTGTCCCACTGCCTTTATCGTCATCTGCCAGGACAAGAACATATCGGCCAATCTGAGCCGCTTTATGAAAGACATCGGCATCACAGCCCAGTCCATGCTCCTCATGGCTGCTGAGGAGGGTCTGGGAGGATGCATGATCGGGAATTTCAGGGCTGCTGATATCCGGGAGGCGCTGGAACTTCCTGAAAACCTGGAGCCCATGCTTGTGGTTGCCCTGGGCAAACCGGCAGAGACCATCATCATCACTGAAGTAGGTGAGGATGGGAACACGGCTTACTACCGGGATGAAAATGATATCCACTATGTTCCTAAACGGAAACTCGAGGACCTTCTGATCAACTGACACCAGATCATATCACAAAAGAAATTGTCGATTGCTTGTATTATAAAAAACTAACATGATACCGGAATTAGAATGATAATAAAAAAAGTATGCGCCCTTCACATCATCCTCCTCTTTTTGGAACTCATTGCCCGAATCCATGACATGCAGGTCTTCGGCCTGCGTATGCTGACCTATTATACGATTGACAGCAACATTCTGCAGATGGTGGTATCCGCAGCAACTGTGTACCTGATCATGACAAAAAAAGATCAGATGGTCCCTGCCGGCCTGGCTGTCCTCCACCTGATCTGTGCGGTCTCTCTGACCATCACCTTCCTGATCGCGCTGTTTGTCCTCGCCCCTCAGGAAGGCTTTGCCTACTATTTTTTATGGAATGTCGCACCGATCAATCACCTGATCGGACCCCTGATCTCGATCATCACCTTCCTGTTCATGGAGAAATCTCCCACTCTGCCAAAAGCAGCAGTCTTTGCGCCCATGGGAGCGACCATATTGTATGGGATCATTGCACTTATCCTGAACGGAGTCAGGCTGCTTGACGGGCCCTACTTTTTTCTCCGGGTCTATGAGACCCCTTCCGGTACGATCATCCTGTGGTTTTGCATCATCGCCATCCTCTGCATGGCATTGTCCGCCCTCTATCTGGGGATCAGGAAAAGATGTTCTAAAGCCTGATAGATCCCGTCCTCATCCACCCGGCCTGTCACATAGTCCGCATAAGCCCGGATCCTCTCCCCGGCATTGCCCATGACGACAGCTGTCCCTGCAAAGTCCAGCATCTCAATATCATTGGCCCCGTCTCCGAATGCGATCACATCCTCCCGGCTTTTTCCCAGATGGTCGAGGATCGTTTCTATTCCGGTCTGCTTACTGTTTGAAGCAATGGTGATCTCCCCGGACCAGGGCTCCGGCTTTTTGAAACTCGCCACTTCCACCCGGATATCATCAGAGAGCCTTCTTCTTACTTCTTCGGTCCTGTACGGGGACTCACAGAAAAGGATGCTCTCTGTCTCAGCATATTTTTGCGGATACGGGGAGACGTGGTCATCATTGGTCAGCTTTGAAAAAGCTGCCAGCTCTCTCAGACAGGAGATATCCGCATTGGACCGGAAGACCTGCAGGAACTGTTCTTCTGAGACCGTTGAGGAGACACAGCTCTCTTTCATCTCAAAGATCAGTCCTGTGCCTGTATCCTGAAAGCAGTCAAGGATGCTCTTGAGCCTCTCCTCCCCAAAGGTCTGGTGAAAGAGCACCTTTCCATTATACTCTACATATCCGCCGGCTGAGCCGACGATCCCGTCAAATCCATAGTCCAGAAGGTTCCGGTAGATCTGATGGCGGGTCCTTCCGGTGCAGAGGAAGAGCAGGTGGCCGTTTTCCCTGGCCAGATCCAGTGCCTTCCAGGTTGAATCTGATATCGACCCGTCAAACCCTACCAGTGTTCCATCTATATCAAAAAAAAGCAGCTTCTGTTCTGTATTCTTCATGAATCTTACCACTCCTCACCCGGATACTTCATGTCCCAGCTTTTGCGCAGTCCTGTCATGATCTCCATCACCTCTGCTGTCTCTGTAAGACGCAGCAAAGACGGGTCATTCTTAAGAACTGCCTCCTCCATATCCTGCATCTCATAGATCAGGGCATCCGCCGTATCGCCTTCTTCTATCACCGTCTTTTTACCGCTCAGCGCGTCTGTGATGACTGCCCTCTGCGCTCTGGGATACTCCATGATCTCTATATAACCCTTCTCACAGCTGATCATGGCCCTCTTCGGCTGTTTGGAATGCATGGACAGGGCAACCGCTGCCATCTGCCCTCCCTTGTTTTTCAGAAGGATTGTCGCCATTTCATCTGACCCGGTCGGGGAAGGCTGCCACTGGCTGCTGATCTCATCCGGCATCTCATCCATGAAGCTCCGTGCCAGAGACAGGGCATACACACCGATATCCAGCAGGGCTCCTCCTGCAAGATCCATGTTAAAAAATCGGTTGGTCATATCGTATTCCTTGAAGCTCCCAAAATTCAATGTCATGATCTGGACCCTGCCCAGCTGTCCGGATGCTGTGATCTCCCACAGCTTCTTATACAGAGGCATATGCCAAATGGTCATGGCCTCACCGATCAGCAGGCCCTTCTTTTCGGCAAGGTCCATCATCTCCCTTAGCTCTCTGCTGTTTAATGTGATGGCTTTTTCTACAAAGATATGCTTTCCGCTCTCCAGAGCTTTTTTCATAAACCTGTAATGGGTATTATGGGGAGTCGTGATATAGATGATATCAACAGCAGGGTCCGCAAATACATCGTCGATCCTGTCATACACTTTAGGGATATCATATTTCCCGGCAAACTTCACCGCTTTTGCATGGGTCCTGTTTGCTACAGAGTACAGGGTCCTGCCCATTCTTTTCAATCCTTCTGCCATCTGTCCCGCGATCACCCCGCATCCGATCACAGCCCAGTTCAGCGTATTATTATTCATGCTAACCTCCTGGTAAATAGTGTATATATCAAATATAACATACCCTTACTATTGACTCAACAGCTCAAGAATAGATGTTGAAAATAGAACGTCCCTTAAGTATACTAATATCATCAGATGAGAGGCGTTTTGTGACGTAAAACAATGACTCTCTGATGGCAATCAAGGCAGCAAGGCAGCTGGATACTTATTTGGAGAATCAGAAATGGTATTAAAGTCAAATCTAAGCAACAAAAAGATTTCCTCCCTTGTCCGGGAAGCGGAGCGGGAGCTGGAACGTAAGGGAGTGGGAACCTGGGAATGTCTGCGATTTCGTTATATCCTCGAGGAGCTCCTGCTTTTCTACCAGGACACCCTGGAGGAAACCGGGGAAATGATTCCTGTGGAACTGCATCTTAAAAAAAGAGGCGAGGAGTTTCATGCACTTTTAATTCTTCCCGGAACTCCGGCAGATCCCACTGATCCTCCCCGGGACCATCAGGCGCCCGTTCTTGCAAAACTTTTAACTGTTTCCAAGAACAGTCCTGTCTGGGAGTACAGAGATGGCAAGAACCGGGTATCTTATACCATGCCCCTCTATAATACAGTCAGGCAGAATCTGCGATTTACCTGGAAATATACCAGGGACCAGTCCGGTTATCTTGCTCTTGGCGTTGTCAGCCAGCTGATCAGTGTTGTACTTCGGGTGGTCGCTCCCCTTCTGATCGGGAGGGCGATCGTTGCTCTGACGCAGAATGCATTTCATCAGCTGATTCTGGCCGCTCTCGCTATCTTTGGAGTGAATGCCCTGACCAACTTTGTCCTTTTTGTCTGCAATCGGGCCTATAATATCGTATATAACAAAACCCTGTCCGCCCTGGAGACAGACCTGGTGGACAACGCTCTCCATATCACCACCCGCTGTATGGAGGAAAAGGGAAGCGGACTCTTTGTCCAGCGTCTTACAACCGATACCTCACAGCTGGCCACGGGTTTTAACACCATGGCAGATCTGATATCGGAGACTTTCCAGTACATTGGTATCCTTGCTGCCATCCTGATCATCAGCCCTCCGATTTTTCTTGCAGCCTTTTTTCTCATGGCAGTACAGACTGCCATGGAGCTTGTAAGGACCAGACGATTAAATGCTGATGACCGCATTTACCGGAACGCCAATGAGCGTTACACAGGATTTGTGGGAGAAATGGTTCGCGGAGCCAGGGATGTGAAGCTTTTCCATGGAGAAGATACCTTTAAGAAGGAACTTTCATTCAGGATTACCGATGCTAATGACAAGAGGATGACAATGCAGGGACGTTCCTGGGCTTTTAAACTGACCAGACAGTGGGTAGGCGATACGGGTTTTATGCTGTATACGGTCCTGATAGGGTATCTGCTCTTTAAAGGATATTTTGAACCGGCGATTGCTGTCGTCCTTTTTAACTACTACACCAACCTGAGTGTACCTTTCGCCCTCCTGATTGGAAACCTCCTGGAATTTATCAAGAATTTCAACCTCTCCAACGAACGGGTCCATGCCCTGGTAGAAGGCCCGGAGTTTCCTAAAGAGACATTCGGGACTGTCCATAAGGAACGTTTAACAGGTGAGATCCGCTTTGAACACGTTTCCTTTACCTACAGGGGAAGGGATGCCCGGGGGAAGACAGTAAAGGTAATCAATGATATGAATTTCCTGATCCGGCCGGGAGAAACCGTGGCTATGGTAGGAAGGAGCGGATGCGGCAAGACGACAACCTTTTCCCTGATCAGCAAGCTCTATATCGCTGACAGAGGAACCGTTTATCTTGATGATGTGGATATCAAAGAGCTGGACTCGGAATCCATCCGTGCCAATATGGCTGTGGTATCCCAGTATCCTTACATATTCAACCTGAGTGTGAAGGATAACCTCCGTCTGGCCAAACCGGATATGACAGAGGAGGAGATGGTCTCAGTCTGCCGGTTGGCCTGTCTCGATGAAGATATTGCCGAACTGCCGGAGGGCTACAACAGTATTGTCGGCGAGGGGGGAACCAACCTGTCGGGAGGCCAGCTGCAACGGCTTGCCATCGCCCGTGCTTTTCTGATTGATGCCCCTATCCTTCTTTTTGATGAAGCAACCAGCTCCCTCGACAATGTGACCCAGGCTAAAATCAGCCAGGCTATCGAGAATGTTCGCAAAGACCGGACAGTCCTCATCATAGCCCACCGCCTGTCCACGATTCTGTCCGCAGACCGGATCATGTATCTGCAGGATGGCAGAATCCTTGACCAGGGAACCCATGGGGAATTATACAGCAGATGTGAGCCTTACCGGAGCCTTTATGAGAAGGAGACTGTTTCAGTGAAGTAAAAAGAATAACCCTCCACAACCAGCCGGCTGCGGAGGGGCGAGAATCCTGCGTCAGAGATTGATCATGCTCTCTCGGCATAGAATTTGTCAATGTCTTCTTTCATGGGCAGGGATGGCTGGGCGCCAAGGCTCTGGACAGAGATGGCCGCTGCCGCGCTGGCATATCTGGCCGCCTCAACGATATCGCCTGTCTCGGCATATCTCATGACCAGTACACCTGTATAACAATCTCCTGCTGCTGTGGGATCGACTGCATCCACCTTAAAGGTCGGAACCATCTGTGCCAGTCCCTCACCATAGATGTAAGATCCTTTCTCTCCCATCTTCAAAACCACATACTTGCAGTTTGAACGTTCTTTTAAAATCTTACTTGCTGCCAGACAGGTCTCATCATCAACCGGGAGGATTCCGACCAGGGCGTCTGTCTCTGTTTCATTAGGTGAAAGAATGGTGATCCCCTGGAATTTCTCAATGGGATAAGGCTGAGCGGGGCCGCAGTCCAGACAGGTGATCATGCCTTTTGCCTTGGCCAGCTCAAAAGCTTTCACATTGGACTCCACCGGGATCTCAAGCTGCATCATCACTGCATCATACTCTTTGCCTTCAAAAGCTTTTTCTATGTCTTCGGGTGTCGTGTCATTATTTGCCCCTGTGTAGATGGTGATCCTGTTCATCCCGTCTTCTTCAAGCATAATGACCGCCATGCCGGTATTCAGGCCTTCCTTCAGATTCATGTTGCTGATGTCAATGCCTGCATCCTGCAGCATCCCCTTCAGGGCTTCGCCATTGGCATCCTGTCCCAGGGTACAGCAGACGGCAACATCTCCTCCTGCTCTGGCTGCCGCTACAGCAGAATTACTTCCTTTTCCGCCGCCGGCTGTGGAATATGTAGTTCCTAAGATACTCTCACTTGGATGGGGCACCCGAGGCATCTGCAAGATCAGATCCATCATGATGCTTCCTGCCATCAAAATCCTGGCTGCCATATTTAATCCTCCTTTTCCAGACTGCTTGACACATTGCTTACATTTTAATTTTATGTCGGCCACAGACTCTTGTCAACCGTCACGCGGCGTCATGTTCATACTCTTTCGACAATCATGTCTGTCACCGGTCTGAGTTCTTTTGGCAGTATCTCCGGCTTGATCCAGGCGTCTATGTCTTCCTCATGAATCATGACAGGCATACGGTCATGGATCTTCTGAAGGTCCGGGCAGGCGGCCCTGGTAAGGACGGTAAAGACAGGATGCAAAAGACCCGCGTAGCTTTTTTCGACCCGGTAAAGACCTGCAAGCCAGGTGACATCTGATCCGGCTGGCTGGATGGCATATTTATCCACCGCCTTTACCTTGTTCCCGGACCGGATATGGCTCCATTCAAAATAATAAGAAGCAGGAACCACGCACCGTCTCCTGACCCAGGATTCCTTAAATGTGCTTTTGTCCTTTGCGCTTTCCACTCTCGCATTGACAAGAGGCTTCCTGAGTCCGGGCACAGAGAATCCCCATACCATGGGATAGACCTTTCTTCTCCCCGCCTTGTCAGGCGCAATCACCGGGACCATGTCTGTCGGTCTGATCTCACCCTCACTTTTAAAAGGCCTGCCGAGACTGCTGACCATATTGCGCGCCAGATGAGAACGTTTCGCTTCTTCTATAATTGGCCGGAGTTCCGGTGACAGTTCAAGATAATACCTGGTACACATCCTGTGTATTTCCTTTCATTGACTCTCCATTCGCCTGAATTCAAAATACAAAACGATGAATGAAGTTACGGCAGCAAGGATATCTGCTGCCGGACCTGCATAGAGGACGCCGTCTATCCCAAAGAAGAGGGGTAGAATCGACAGAAGTGTGATCAGGGTCAGTTGTTTGGACAGAGAAATCAATATCCCTCTTTTTCCTTTCCCAATCGATGTCATCACATGCATGGATATTGGCGGAATGCCTGCCAGTATCAGAAGCAGCATGAAAACGTGCATATATCGAAGGGCAAATGCTTCATATCCCCCGCTTCCGCTGCCAAACACCTGCAGAATCTGCCTGGGAAATATCCAGAAGCATAAGGTTTCAATGGCACCGATCATCAGAGCATAGCGGAGAGTCGCAAAATAGGTCTCTTTAACACGACTGTATTTCCCGGCACCATAGTTGAAGCCCAGGATCGGCTGTGCTCCGATCCCGAACCCGATGATGGTTGAGTAGAAAAGGAAATTTACTTTCGTAACAACACCTGCGGCAGCCAGGGCCTCGCTTCCGCCGTAAGGGGAAAGGGCGCCATAATGGCGGAGAGAATTATTCAACACCAGATTCATGACCATCATCGCTGCCTGATTGACACTCGGGGCCAGGCCAATGACTACGATTCCCAGCAGCTTTCTCCCACTTACCCGAAAATCCGAGGGTCTGAAGCGGCCTGTCTTAAAGTGAAAGAGATAAACAATGATCATCAGGGCTGAGACAATCTGCCCTATGATCGTTGCCAGAGCCGCGCCTGCTATGCCCATGTTAAGCGGAAAGAGAAACAGGTAATCCAGGATAAAATTGATGACCACACCAGACATGGAACAAATCAGAGCATACCTCGGACTTCCATCAGACCTGATGAGCAGAGTCCCGCCGGCAGTCAGAGCCAGAAAGGGGATGCCTATGGTGATGATACGCATATAGGTCAGAGCGTAAGGAAAAACCTCTTGTGTGGCACCGAAAAGTTTCACAAAGAAGGGGGCGAACATTCCTACAAGCAGGCCGACAACAATCCCTTCTGACAGTATCATGGCAAGGCCGTTTCCGGCAAAAGTCATGGCGTCTTTTTTTCTGCCCCGGCCATTCAGGATATTAAAATTCACTGCAGCACCATTGCTGAAGAGCAATGTTAACGCTCCGCACATAAATGTCAGCGGATATGCTACTGTTGTCGCGGCATTGCCCAGATACCCTACCCGCTGCCCGATAAAAATCTGGTCTACCATATTATAAAGTGAGCCAATCAGCGTACTTATGATAGACGGGATGGCAAACTGCAGAAGCAGTTTAGCGATCGGCTGCTCTCCCAGCGGGTTGACCTGCATCTTATTTTCAGTCTGCTCACCTGTTTTGCTCATCTTTTGCTATCCCTGTTTCCTTTTTCCATCAGCTTCGATATTTAAATCTGCTTTCTCACCACTGCGTACTCATCCCCGTTCCGGTAATAGGGACAGCTTTTATAACTGCCCTGCATGATCCGGCAGTAGTCATCCTCATCAATCTCGCAGTCACAATAGTATTCTTCGTACTCTTCGTCATAGCTTAGAAAAGCACATGTTATGCATTGGCCATCCATAAATGATCTGTCTCCTGTCACCGGGATGATCCCGTCTTCTGTTCTACTTCCTTGATCTCATCCTGGGATGCCTCTTTCAGAGAGTAAGTGTCAAATGCAGGGGTATCCGGCAGCTGTATATGAATCTGACTGATCTTGTTGACCAGCATGCTGCCTTCTTTCATAACCAGGTCAAAGACATGGCCTCCCCGGCTTCGATCATCAGAGACAAAATGCAGATGCCAGCCCGGGGCATTGATCCCGTCCATATAGTCAGGAAAGTAGACACAGACCAGGGTCCCTGCTATGTCATCAAAATAGAAATCTTTCTGTGTACCCTTAAGGATCTCTTTTAAAGAAATATGCTGAGACCTGTAAGGAGATTCCGAGCGGGCGGAGATCTTCTCAAAACTGCCATCCACGCGAACCACATGCATGCTGTTCAGACCAAAGTCCTCTTCTATCTTAAGGTCGAGCAGGCGTTTCAGCTCCTCTATACCTTCGACTCTGCCAAGAGGAATGTGCCCATTGTCTTTCAGATGGGCAACTGCAGAAAAGGGTACACCCATCTCCTCTTCTGCCATTTCGACTGAGCCCTCCTCCCTGGCGCGATAGCAGCAGCCATCCAGCATAATCATCTCACCGTTCACATCCTCGAAAGTCCCCAGCCCGATATCTCCATGCTGCAATAATTCTCCCACTGTAATTACAGCCCTGGTATAACCCATGGCCAGAGCCTGCAGAGTGGACACCTGATACATCTTTCCCTCTCCCATATGATTTCTTCCCTCCTGCTGTTTATGTCAATCGAAATCGCCTCAGCGATTGAAGTTTACTGTCTTGATTATAGATTGAAAGAAAAGCAGTGTCAACAAAGCAGAGAAGGATGGCATCTGCTCTTACATTTCCGCTTTTTGAGAATGGTCATGAGGTAAACCTGATCGGCAGTCCGCTGGATGACGAGATCATAGACCGCCTCCGGGACGACAACTATCACATGAATCTTCTCCGTACCTTACATGACGGTATTCATTATTATAAATACGCTCAGATTAAGGAAGCGATCAAAGGAGCCGATCTGATTGTCTGTGGTATATCCAGCTTCGGGGTGGACTGGTTTGCCGATGAGATCCTTCCGATCCTGGATGAGGATGTTCCCCTGATCTCTGTCACAAAGGGGATGCTGGAC